>CAYNGG010000010.1:0-24657 GCA_964396575.1 uncultured Desulfobacteraceae bacterium
ATCTGCGTCATCCGCGGATAAACCCTCATGACCGGGGCACCACGATCACCCCCGTACATGAAAATGGTTTTTTAACCACGAATGAACACCAATAAACACGAATTAAAAATTAGTGTACATTTGTGTTTATTCGTGGTTCTGGATTGTTTCGACTGGAGCACGGGCGCATGCATTTTCACGATAAAACCCGGAGGCACTCAGGTTGACAGCGGATACGTTGAAGGCGGAAATCGAGGGGCACCATACTCTGGTCAACACGATCCGGTCCGAGATCGGCAAGGTTCTGGTGGGCCAGCGGGACCTGGTGGACGGCCTGCTCATGGGCCTGTTCACCAAGGGCCACATCCTCATCGAGGGCGTCCCCGGCCTGGCCAAGACCAGCGCGGTCAAGGCGCTGGCCGACACGATTCAGGCCGATTTCAAGCGGATTCAGTTCACTCCGGACCTCCTCCCGGCCGACCTCATCGGCACGGAGGTCTATCGGCCCAAGACCGGGGATTTCACCATCAAGCGCGGCCCCATTTTCCACAACATCATCCTGGCCGATGAGATCAACCGGGCCCCGTCCAAGGTCCAGTCCGCCCTTCTGGAGGCGATGCAGGAACGCCAGGTGACCATCGGCGACGAAACCTTCCCCCTGGACGACCCCTTTCTCGTTTTGGCCACTCAGAACCCCATCGACCAGGAGGGGACCTATCCCCTTCCGGAAGCCCAGGTGGACCGGTTCACCCTCAAGCTGATGGTCGGCTATCCCGACCGGGCCGAGGAAAAGGAGATCATGTGCCGGGTGGGCTTCGAGGCCCCGGCGGAGATCGTCCCGGTGATCGAGCCGGGCCGGATCGACGAGATCACCGATCTGGTGGGGCGGATCTACATGGACGACAAGCTCATGGACTACATCGTGGATCTCGTCCTGGCCACCCGTCGGCCGGCCGATTACGGGGTTGACGTCGCCCATTACATTCAGTTCGGAGCCTCCCCCCGAGCGACCATCTTTCTCAGCCGGGTGGCCCGGGCCGCGGCCTTTCTCGCCGGCCGGGCCTATGTCACGCCCCAGGACATCAAATCGGTGGCCCCGTCGGTCCTGCGGCACCGGATCATCCTCACCTACGAGGCCGAAGCCGAGGACGTGGTCTCCGATCAGATCATCGGCCACATCTTCGATGCCGTGGAAGTCCCCTGAGCCGATCGCCCCGCTGAATCCCATGCTCTCGCCGGAAATCATCAAAAAGATCAAGAAAATCCATATCAAGGCCGGCCGGACGGTGAACACCATCATGGCCGGACAGTACCGGTCCGTCTTCCGGGGGGCCGGGATCGAGTTCGAGGAGGTCCGGGAATATCTGCCCGGAGATGAGGTCAAAAGCATCGACTGGAAGGTCTCCGCCCGCCTGAACCGGCCCTTTGTCAAGCGGTACCGTGAGGAGCGGGAGCTCTTGATGATGCTGCTGGTGGACATGAGCGCCTCCGGCGAGTTCGGAACGGGGGAGAGCCTCAAGCGGGAGACCGCCGCCGAAGTGGCCTCCATCCTGGCCTTCAACGCCATCCGAAATAACGACAAGGTGGGGGCGATCCTTTTCACCGAAGGGGCGGAGCGGTATATCCCCCCCAAAAAGGGATCGGCCCACGTCTGGCGGGTAATCCGGGAGATCTTCACCTTTTCCCCGGCCCGCCGGGGCACCGATTTTCAATCCGCCCTCAGCTACCTCGGGCGGGTCTGCCGGAAGCGGGCGGTTACTTTTTTAATCTCCGATTTTCTGACCGATGCCGACATCAGCCGCCCGCTCCGATCAACGGCCCGGCGGCATGAGCTCATCGGCGTGGTGGTCTGTGACGCCGGGGAGTTTCGCCTCCCCGAGGCCGGGATCTTGCTGGCCGAGGACCCGGAAACCGGGGAGCGGCGTCTGTTCGACGCCTCGGACCGGGTTACCCGCCGGCGGTTCGAGGAGCGTCAGTCACGGTCGTATGCCGAGCGGATGGAGATGCTCCGGGCCGCCGATATCGACCGGATTCCCATCACCACGACCGATTCGGCGGCCGACGTCCTGACCCGCTATTTCCGGATGCGGGAGCGGCGGAGGCGGTGATGGCTCGCCTGTTGGCGCTGTGGGTGCTGATCCTGGCATTAGGGGTCGGTGGGGTCCCGGTCGGGTTGGCCGATCCGCCGGCGACCCCGGTCTCCCCTGACGGGGACAAGGCCGCCATGACCGATATCCACGACATCCGGCCGCCGGTGCCTCCCGGCCCGGACCCATATCGGCTGCTCCGATGGGCGGGGATCGTCATCGGGGTTGGGGTGCTAGCCCTTGCCGCCTTTCTCTGGTACCGTCGAGGGCGGCGGCTCCGGGCCCATCACGCCCTGGCCCCGCCGCCGGACACGGTGGCGCTGGAAGGATTGGATGCGCTTTATGACGTGAGCCGGTTTGATGGCCGGGATTTTTATTTCCGGCTGTCGGCCGTTTTCCGAGGCTACCTGGAAGGGCGCTACGGTTTTCCCGCCACCGGGATGACGACCGAGGAGCTCTTGCCCCGCCTGCGGAGCCTCGACCTCCCCGACGGGCTCCGGCGGGGCGCCAAGGATTTTCTCCAAACCGCCGACCCGGTGAAGTTTGCCGGGGTCCCGGTGGCCGAAACCCGGATGGGGGAAGATTGGGCCTTTGTCCGGCGGTTTGTGACGGAGACCCGGCCCACGGACGCGGAATCGAGCAATCCGGCCGGATCGGGGGAGGGTTCATGAGCTTCCGGTTTGCTGATCCGTTCTGGCTGATTTTGCTGGCGCTGATCCCGGTCGCGGTCTATTTCCGGACCCGCCGGCGAACCCGACCGGCCATGGTATTGCCCGGCCTGGCATCGGTCCGGGACCTGCCCCGGTCGCTGGCCTTGACCGGGCGCGGGGTCCTGCCGGTCCTCCGGTATGGGGCTCTGGTCCTGATGATCCTGGCCCTGGCCCGGCCCCAGTGGGGGACCCGGCAGGAGGAGATCATCTCCGAAGGGGTCAACATCGTTCTGGCCATCGACCTTTCCGAGAGCATGGCGGCCCTCGACTTCCGCCGGGAAGGCCGGATGGTCAACCGGCTCGAAGCGGTCCGGGGCGTGGTCCGGGATTTCGTCGAAGGCCGGAGCGGGGACCGGATCGGGATGGTGGTCTTCGGGACCCATGCCTACACTCAGCTTCCCCTGACCCGGGATTACACCACCATTGCGTCGATCCTGGACCGGCTGGAGATCGGCGCGGCCGGGGAGCGGACCGCCATCGGGGATGCCATCGGCATCGCCGTCAAACGGCTGGCCGACGTCGAAAGCGAGTCCAACGTCATTATCCTCCTGACCGACGGCCAGAGCAACGCCGGGGCCCTGGCCCCGGATACCGCCGCGGTCATTGCCGCCGAAAAGGAGATCAAAATTTACACAATCGGCGTCGGGAGCCGGGGCAAGGCACCGATTCCGGTCCGGGATGGGATCCTGGGCGAGCGATTCGTTTACCAGAAGGTGGACATCGACGAGGAGACCCTCCGAAAAATCGCCAGTCGGACCGGCGGACTCTATTTCCGGGCCGAAGACACCGATGGGCTGGCCCGGATTTACGAGACCATCGACGAAATGGAGACCACCGAGGCGGAGGTGAAGATCTACGCCGAATACAATGAGCTCTACCCGATGCTGCTCCTGCCGGCCCTCGGGCTCCTGGCGGTCTGGACGGTCCTGACCCACACGCGGTTTCTGAGGATCCCATGAAGCTGGCCCGAGTTGAAATGCTCTACCTGATCTGGATGGTGCCGGTTCTGCTGCTGGTCATCATTCACGGGGCCCGCCGCCGACGGCGGATTCTCACCCGCTATGCGTCAAGCCGGGGCCTGTCGGCCATTATCCCCAAAGGCGTCGAGCGCCGGCGCTGGGCCAAGGCCGCCCTTCTGCTCGCGGCGATGGGGCTGGGAGGCGTTGCCCTGGCCGGTCCTCAGTATGGCTACCGGTGGGAGGAGATCGAGCAGAAGGGCGTGGACCTGATCATCGCGCTGGACTGCTCCCGGAGCATGCTGGCTGACGACATCAAGCCGACTCGTTTGGACCGGGCCAAACGGGAGATCCACGACCTCCTGACGTTGGTGGAAGGCGACCGGGTGGGGCTGGCGGCCTTTGCCGGCACCGCTTTTCTCCAATGCCCATTGACCCTCGATTACAGCGGCTTCCACGTCTTTTTAGATGTCTTGAGCCCCGATTTCCTTCCGGTGGGGGGGACCGATCTGGCGGGAGCGATCCGGGTCGCGGTTGACGGATTCGACCCGAAGGCCAATACCGAAAAGGCGGTGATCCTGATCACCGACGGGGAGAACACCGGCGAGGGCGACCCCATTGCGGCGGCGGAAGCGGCCCGAAAGGCGGGGATCACCCTTTTTGCCATCGGGGTCGGCGGCGAGGAAGGCGTTCCGGTGCCGGATTCAGCGGGCGGCTTTCGAAAGGATGCGTCGGGCAGGATCGTCTTGACCCGGCTGGATGAAGAAACACTCAAAAAGGTGGCGGTGACGACCGGGGGGGCTTACGTCCGGTCGGTGGCCGGAGACATGGATCTCGATGCCATATACACGGAGCGGATTCGAAAAGAGATGCGCCGGGAGACCGTGAAAAGCGGCCGGCGTCAGGTCTGGGAGGACCGGTATCAGTGGGTCCTCTCGCTGGCGGTCCTGGCCCTGTTGGCGGAGCTGTTCATCGCCCCCCGTCGTCTTGGCCGGGGCCTGGGGATATTGCTGTTAGTCATGCTGATGGGGCTGGGACTGCCCGGAACGGCGGGGGCCGAAGACGCCTTTCGGGAAGGGGTCCGGGCGTACCGGGCCGGGGAGTACGACCGGGCTCTGAACCGCTTCATCGAGGCTCGGATCGAGTCCCCCGACCAGCCGGAGATTCTCTACAACATCGGCAACGCCTACTACAAGACGGGCGATTTCGAAGCGGCGGCCGAAAGCTACCAGGAGGCCCTCGATTCGGCCGACGGGTCGCTCAAGCAGCAGACTCTCTACAACCTCGGCAACGCGGCCTTCCGATTAGGTCGATATGACGAGGCCATTGACCACTACGAAGCCGCCCTGGCCATCGATGCCTCAGACGACAAGGCAAGGGACAACATCGCCTATGTCCGGAAGGTCAAGGAAGTCGCTCAGCAACAGCAAAAGTCCAAAAAGCCGGGGGACCGGAAAAAACAAGACGATGGTGAGGGCGCGGATGAGGGCTCCGGCGAGGGACAATGCGGAGCCGACCAGACCGAGGATGAACCCGATCCCTCGGAGGCCGGCGACGAGGCCGCCGGGGAATCTGAAAACCGCCAGGGTCAGGAAGAAAAAACCGACGGGGCCGCTCCTCAACCGGATGCCGACGGGGATGAGTCAGCCCCGGCGCCCATGCCGGCCGGGGAGGGGACCGAAGATGAACCCGGCGAGGAGGCGGCGACGGGGAGCGCCGAGGCTGACGGGGAAGGCGATGAAACAGCGGCTCAGCCGGGGGCCATGGGCGTGGAGCGGATGCTCAACCGCTTAAAAGACCAGCCCGGCCGGGCGATGATGCCGACCCACCGAAAAGAGCGAGTGGAGCGGGATTGGTGAAACCGGCGCTTCTACTGCTGACGCTGATCCTTTTGGCCGGGCTGCCACGCCATGGCGTGGCCTGGGCGGCCGATGTCTCGGCCCGGGTGGACCGGACGTCCATGGCCGCCGGCGAATCCCTCGGCCTCTCCGTGACGGTGGCCGGAGAAGGGGACGCCGATGTGGATGTCTCGGCCATCCAGGATTTTTCGGTCCGGTCCGCCGGGACCAGCACGAGCCTGAAGATCGTCAACGGCCGGGCATCCCGTGAGGTCAGCTACCGCTATCGGCTGACGCCCAACCGGACCGGCCGGCTCACGGTGCCGGCCCTGGCGGTCCGGGTGGGCGACGAAGCTCACCGGACCCGGCCCATCCGGATCACCGTGACCGACCAGCCTCAAGGCCGGGCGGGGGACGACCGGGAGGTCTTTGTCGAGGCCGAGCTCTCCAACGCCGGCCCTTATGCCGGCGAAGGGACGGTTTACACCTTCCGCCTGATCCGAAGCGTCCGGATCGCCAACGTGAGCTTCAAGGCGCCCGAGTTTGACGGGTTTTCCGCTCAGGCCATTGGGGACGAGCGGGATTACACCAGAACTATAGACGGCCGGCCTTACAACGTCACCGAGCTGTCCTGGATGCTGATGCCCCTCGAGGCCGGTGTTCAGCGGATTCCCCCGGCCGTATTGCGCTGCGATGTCGTCCGCCGTCGGAAAGGCGGGGGGTTCGGGTTCTCCTTTGACGGATTTTTCGGAAACGCCGATCTGTCGCCCCGGACCCTTCGGACGGAGGCAAAGGAGCTGACGGTCCGGCCCCTGCCGCCGTATGAGGGCGACGTTCCCTTTTCGGGGCTGGTGGGTCGCTTCGATTTAGCCGCCACTCTGGATACCTCCGACCTGACCGCCGGGGATTCCGCCACGCTGTCGGTGACGGTCTCCGGGCGGGGGAACATCATGGAGGCCGACACTCCGGCGGTCGAGCTGCCGGACGGCATCAAGCGATACGCCGATGCCCCCGAAGAACAGATCCGGCTGGGCCGTGAGGGCTATCTGGGGGAAAAGATTTTTCGGATGGCCCTGGTGCCGGTGGAAGCGGGTCGATATACCATCGGTCCGATCCGGCTGGCCTACTTCGACGTCGAGGCGGAGCGCTATCGAATCCAGGAAGCGGGCCCCATGACCCTCACCGCCCGGCCGGGGGCGGACACCGCATCCCGACCGCCGGTGGTCACGGCCCCGGATGCCGGTCAGGAACCGGACAAACAGACGGTGGAGCTGACCGGCCGGGACGTTTTGCCCCTCAAGGATGACCTCGACGCACTGGCTGATCGCGGGCCGGTGTCGCTGCCGGTTTTTTTGAGCGTGCTCCTCGCTCCGGCGGCGATTTTCGGACTGCTGGCCGGCTGGCGGCGGGTAGCTCGACGGGCGGACCGACCCTCACGGCGAATGGCCCGGCGGGCCAACAACGCTTTGAAAATGGCCCGGCGCAAAGTGAAAGACGATCCGGCCTTTCTCACGGACCTCTACCGGGCGTTGATTTCAGCCATCCACGCCCGGACCGGCGGGTCCGGAGCCACCCTCACCGGTGCCGAAGCCAAAGCCCGGTTAGGTGCGGCCGATTGTGACGAGGCCACTGTCCAGGCGGCGGTCCGGCATCTCGAGGCGATCGAGTCGGCGAGGTTCGGGGGCCGGCCCCTGGATGCCAAGGCGCGGCAAGCCCTTTTGGACGATACAGCGGCCGTCGTCCGGAGGCTCTTACCATGATCCGGACGGGTGGATTGGCGGTCTTGCTCCTGCTTTTCGGGTGCCTGTCCGCCTGGGGGGCCGACGGTCCGGAGACGACCCGGCTGACCCGGATCTTTCTGGATGGGGTCAATGCTTACGAGGCGGGGGAATATGAGGACGCCGTGGCCGCATTCGATCAGGTCGCCGCAGCCGGGATCGACAACGCCAAGCTTTTCTACAATCTGGGCAACGCCCACCTGAAGGCCGGGAGCCTGGGGCGAGCGGTCCTCTGGTACGAACGGGCCCTGCGGCTCGCCCCCGGAAACCCGGACCTCCGCTTCAACCACGCTTATGCCCTCTCCCTGGTCAAAGACGAGCGGGAGGGGAAGGGGGCCGAGGTCTATCAGGTCCTCTTTTTCTGGCGGTACCGCCTGGGCCAGCGGACGGTCCAGTGGATCGCCGTCGGTTTGAACGCCGGACTCTTTTTGTTGCTGTCCATTCGCCTTCTGCGGGGAAAGCGGCCCCTGAAGGGACTCGGCCACCTTGGCCTCGCCCTGACGCTGCTTTTCGCCGCCACGGCACTCTACAACCACTACGAGCTGCGTCACGTCCGCTACGGCGTGATCCTCCCCGAAGCGGTCTCCGTCCGGTCCGGCCTGTCGGAATCGGCCACGGCGCTGTTTACCCTCCACGCCGGCACCCGGGTTCGGGTCGAGCGCGAACGGGAGGGCTTCTTCCGGATCTATTTCGAAGAAGGGAAGATCGGCTGGGTCAGGGCCGACGGGGTGGGGATTATCTGAAACCGCGGCGATCGCCCCGGTTGCCGACTCGCCTGTGATCCCAATGGGATGGGATCATTTTTATTGTTCCATCTCCCCCAGCCTTTTCAACAATCTCCGGGCCAGCTCGATGTTTTTCCGGACGTTTTCGTAGTCCGGGTCGAGGCGATAGACCATCTCCCACTCGACAATGGCCTTGTCCAGCTCTTCCTTTTCGAAGTACCGGATGCCGTTTTTATAGTGGATTTCCTTGAACCGGGTCTCGAGCTCGGTGAGCGTCTGCTCGCACTCGTGGCAGTCGGGGTCATGGTCAAGGGCGGCGCGGAAGGCTTCGATGGCCGGCAGCGGCTTCCCGGCTTTCCGGGCGGCCAGCCCTTTCTGGTAAAAAGATCGGGCGAGGTAGTGGCGGGCAACGGAGTGGCGCGGCCGCTTTTTGAGGACCCGTTGAAAGCTGTCCGTGGCTGCCGCGTAGTCTTGGGCGTTGAAGGCGTCGATGCCTTTGAGCAGGGTGAGGTGGACGGTGTCCGGCGTCGGCTTGGGTGGAGCCGGCGGAGGTGTCGGGATGGTCGGCCGGGGTTCCGGGGGCGGCTGGGGAGGGGTGAGGGGGGATTCGGGTGCCGGTGCCGGCACGGCGGTCTCCTGACCCCGGTCTTGGAGAAAAGGCAACCCCTCGATCCGGGGCAGGCGGATCTGTTGGCCGGCGTGAAGGTTGTCAGCCGCAAATCCATTGACCTGCTCGATCAGATCGGTCACGATGCCGATACGGATCCGTTTTCCCGGACTCTGTCCGGCGATCCGGGATGTCACGAAAGCGTTTCTGGCCGGCAGATAGAAGACCTCCGTCAGGTAGGAGCTGTAATACCGCATGGCGATTTTTGACAATATCTCGCCGGGCTTGACGGTATGGATGACCGCCTTTCCGACGGCGTTCCGGGCGGACGGGGGGACGGTTCCGACGGCGGGGCGGGAAGGCTGCTGAGCCGGCCGGGGTTGCGGCGCTTCGGATGGCGTCGGTCCGGCCGGCCCCTGAGCCGCGCATCCGGCGGCCAGTACGGCCAGCAGGATCAGCGCCGGCCAGCGTCTGCGTCGCCGAATACGGCGATCGGGTCGGCTCATTCCGATGTCGAGAGCCGGACGGGGTGGCGGACCAGCCAGATGCCGGGGGGATCGCCAATAAGCGATTACCGTTTTTAAAGTATTGATGGAGTCCATGAAAAAGGCGTATAGTTATTCGAGCTCGTTGGGGTGAATACCTGTCGGCGGTCGGCTGCCCCCGCCGATTTTTGAAAATCGCTTTACTTATAGCAGGTTTTCCGTGTATATAAAAGATTATTTGTACTTTTATCGAAGCTTGGATGCCGTAACAATGATCCCCAATTTCACATATCCCGTCGGAGCGACGCCCGCTGATGCGGGGTGCGATCCGGCTGATGGCCGCGGCGACGTCATGTCAGCCGCCGTCCGAATAACCGCTTTTATTGAATTAAACCGGCAAATTCCAACCATCGAGCGGGGGGTCCTGTCATGAAGGGTTTCCTTCAAATCGGCTTGTGTTGTCTGATCGTGACGCTGAACGCGGCTTGGCTGAACGCCGCGGAAGCGACCGGCCGGGCCTATTACGACTTTGGCGTGTTCGCCTATGAGGAGGGGAAATATGACGAGGCGGCGGGCCATTTCCAAAAGGCGCTGTCGCTGGATCCGAATGATCCCTACTTCCACCACTACTTAGGGCGGACGTATCTGAAGCAGGAGCGTTTCGCCGACGCCCGGCGCCATCTGCTGAGGGCCCGGAAGATCGACCCGACCATTCCGGGACTGAGCTACGACGCGGCCATGGTTCATTACCAGACCGCCGACTATGCCCGGGCCGTCGAGATGTTCCAAACCATTCTAACCAAGGACCCCGACCACGTCCTGGCCCGATATTATGCGGGGATGAGCCTTTACCAACGCAGCCGGTATGCCGAGGCGATCCCGTTTTTCCTGGAGGCCGCCGACGGGAGCCCGTCGCTCAACACCAACGGCCGGTACTACGCGGGGATCTGCTATCAGAAAAGCGGGCAGTCGGAAAAGGCCCTGAAGATGTTTCAAGACGTCCGGGATGAGGCCGATTCTTCAGCCGTTGTCCGGAACGCCGAGCAGTGGATTTCCGCCATCGAGCGGGGCGGGGCCGTGCGGCCCTATCGGCTCCACCTGAAGCTCGGGCGGCGATATGACGACAACGTGGTCCTCGAGCCCGCCGACACCGATTTCGTGACCGAAGAAAGCGACGGCGGGACCCTGTTCCTCTTTTCGGGCCGGTATGATTTCCCGCGCCGGGGACCGGTCTCCTTCGGCGCCGGTTACAGCCACTATCAGATCGTCTATGACGACCTCGACGCCTACGACATCACCGGGTCCATTCCCTCTCTACACGGCCGGTATCACCTTGGGGATCTCACCTTGTCGATGACCTACCTGCCCAGCTATTTTTGGGTGGACGGCGAGAGCTATCTCCGCCGCCATCACCTGATGCCGGCCGTCTGGTGGAAGCTGGCGGAGCGCTATCTGCTCCGCTTATCCTATTACTACTATGACGACACCTATTTCATGAATGCCGATCGGAGCGGGAGCCGGAACGGGGTGGCTCTGCGGCTCTACGCGGGATTGCCCTGGCTGGGAAGCGTGGTTTACGGCGAGGTCGGCTACGAGGACAACGCCGCCGATGCCGAATACGAGGACTTCGAGAAGTGGCGCTGTGAGATCGGGGGGGCCGCCGAGCTTCCTTTTCGGCTGACCCTTCGGGGGGCGGCCGAATACGCGAATCGGTCCTTTGGGGCGACCCCGGCCCCGGACGAGGTGGCAAGCGATGACAAGCGATTGACCGCAACCCTGTCCCTGACCCGGCCGATCTACTTTGACTGGCTGGGGATGAGCCTGGAATATCGGTATGTCGGCAATGACGCCGACAATGCGTCCTATGAATATGATCGAAACATGGTCACCCTGTCGGTGACCGCAACGTATTAGCCGGGAGGGGAAGATGCGACCATCTGACTGTACGGCCGCCGCTCGGCGGTTCGGATTGATCCTGGTCCTGATGGCAGCGGTGACCCTGGCGGGGAGCGTGACCGGGGCCCATGCCCAGGGACCGATTCCCGAGGGCCTGACCATGGCGGAATCCTACTCGCCGGGGGTGGGAAAGCCGGTCGGCCGCGTCGGGCTGGTTCAGGGAAAGGCGGTGATTCGCCATGACGGCGAGCCCGACATCGGATACCAGGCGGTGACCGACCTGCCGCTGTACAAAGGAGATACGGTGGCCACCGGGCCGGACGGACGGGTCCGATTTGAGCTCAATGACGGGAGCATCATGACGCTGACCAACAACAGCTCCCTGGTGATCAACGAAATGGTTTACGAGCCCGAGGCCGAAAGCCGGTCATCCTTTCTGGGGATGACCGTCGGCAAGGCCCGGTTCTGGGTCAAGGAGCTGACCGGGTTCGGCCGGTCCGAGGTCAAGGTCAAGACTCAGACCGCCATCGTCGGGGTCCGGGGGTCCGATTTCGTGGTGTTGTCCCGGACGGATCGAACTGAAGTCATTGCCCTGGAGGGAACCGAGGTGGAGGTGGTCAGCCTGGTGGGGGCCGATGTCTCCCCCACCGTGGTGCGGGATTTCCAGCGGACCATCGTTTTGGAAGGCGAGCTGCCGTCGGCCCTTGAAACCCTGCCCCTCAACGAGATCGAGGCGATCAAGGACGATTTCACCATTGATCCCGATAAGGTGGCCCGGAAGCAGTGGTTGGAAGACGACAACAGACTTATGGAAAGCGTTCGGGTGACCGCCGAGCCGGTCCGGTTGGAGGGGATGCCGACGGCCGGCCTGGCGGAGGTCCGGCTGCCCGATCCGACGGCGCCGGCGGACGTGGTGGATGTCGAGATCGAAAATATGGTCATCGATTTGCAGCGGGAAATCGTTGACGACACCGTGGCGCTTCCGCCTGAGCCCGACGGACTCCCGCCGTTCCCCGACATCCCGCCCGAATAGGCCACCATTTGCGGTCAGATCCCCAAAGCGCCCCGTCAGCCGCCATTGCGGAAGTCGAGGCGCTTTTTGCTTGGGAAAACCGGAACCGGCGGAGGCAGTCGAGCCTTACCGCCAGACGATCCGGGCGGCTTGGCGGGGCGGAATCCGGTGGTAGCGGACCGCCGGATGGCCGATCATCAAGGCTCCGAAGGAAATATGACCATCGGGCAGCTCCAGCGCGGCATGGAGGGGCGACCATTTGGTAGCGGCGATCTGAAGGTAGCCGGCCCAGCAGGTCCCCAGGCCAACCGTTGGCGCGGCCAGGTCGATATGGGTCAGAGCGATGGTGCAGGCGGCCGGTGCCGATGGATTGTCATGGGGGGCGTGGGCCAGGATCAGGTGAGGCGCCTGGCGGCAGACCCGGTCCCGGCCGGCCTCCCATTCGGCGACCACCCTGTCCATGTGATAGCTCCGGGCCATGTCCGGAGATTCGGACAGAAGATGGCGCATCCAGTCGATGACCATCCCGGCGAGGCGGTTGACATCCGACGGCTTTCGGATCACCAGCCAGTGGACCGGCTGGGAATTGTGGCCCGACGGGGCATGGCGGGCGATCTCGATCAGCCCGGCCAGGGTGTCGTCATCGACGGTTCGGGACCGATATCGCCGCACCGATCGACGGGTTCGGAAGAGGTGGGCCACCGAATCGGCGGATGGAAGCCGGTCCGGATCCACCGGCGAGCAGGCCCCGGGCGGGATCTCCCGATGGTGAAAGGCCCCATGGGGGCAGACGGCGACGCAGTGGCCGCAGCGGATGCAGAGCTTGTCGGCATCCGCGGTGGGCACGGGCGTGGGGTCGTCGGCCGAAAGCCGGATGATGCCTAATGGGCAGTCGGCCACACAGAGGCCGTCTCGTTGACAGGTTTCCGGGTCGATGGTGAACAGGGGCATCGCGTCTCCTTTTTGGCTACGGGGTTCACATTGAATAAAATGAACGGAATATGGTTTGACAATTGGCCCGTGTCAAGGGATAAACCGCCGGGGGACAAGACGGAGATTGCCACCGGGCCGGTCTCGTGGTATGGTCCGGAGCTGATAATAAGGGCCCGAGAGGGCTGGAGGGGAGGCGATCATGAAAGTCGCTCATTATACCGATGCGGCCGAACAGGTCTTTTCCGGAGAGGCCGTCAGCGGGGTCACCGGCCGGGTGGCGGTTGGCCGGGCCGACGGGGCGGATCGTTTTTGCATGAGGGTTTTTGAGCTGGCCGAGGGCGGATACACCCCTCGCCATGCCCACGACTGGGAGCATGAGATCTTTGTCCACGCCGGCAGGGGCGAGGTGCTCCGGGATGGCCAGTGGGCTCCCATCCGCCCCGGATATGCCCTGTTTATCCCGGGAGGCGAGGAGCACCAGATCCGAAACGCCGGAGCTGAGCCCTTTGTCTTTGTCTGCCTGATCCCGGCGGGGCCGCCCGAGCTGTAGGGCATCGGCTCCGGCAACCCACTGAAACCGAATCCCCGGAAGCTTTGAAAAAGTCATGCCAAACGAGAGTCCATATCGAAACCCCCTGCCGACGGTGGATGTCATCATCGAGATCGATAACGGGATCATCCTGATCGAGCGGAAAAATCCGCCGGCGGGTTGGGCTCTTCCCGGCGGGTTCGTCGATTACGGCGAGTCCCTGGAGGCCGCCGCCGTCCGGGAAGCCGGGGAAGAGACCAGCCTGGCCGTGGAGCTGAACGAGCAGTTTCACGCCTACTCGGCACCAGATCGCGATCCTCGACATCACACCGTCACCACGGTGTTCATCGCCCGGAGCCAGGGGAAACCGGCCGCCCGGGACGACGCCGCCGGGATCGGGATTTTTTCCGAAGAACACCTGCCGACTCCGCTGGCTTTTGATCATGCCCGGATACTCGATGATTATTTCCGGTATCGACGGGGGGTGCCCCGACGCCGGATTTTTGGCGTCGAGGACGGATACACCGCCGACTGAGGTTTGAATCCCGCGGACGACGGGGGAAAGGATGGAGACGATGGCCCGCGTCAACGCCCGATCCCGACCGCGCCCGGCCCGCGCTGGGTGGGCTCACCGCCCGCTGGCGGAGCTGGGCAAGCTGTTAAAGGAGCGCTCGGTTCAACTGACCCCTTCGGCCGGTCCGGACACCGGGGACCGCTCCAATGACGTGCCGCCGGACCTCGAGACCGAGGACGCCCTGTTCCGGGCGGCCATGGCGGATGTAACCCCGCTTCCGGACCGGTTTAGACCCCCGGCCGCCGGCGGGCTCCGCTCCCGTCAAACCCGGCCGGCCGGGCCTGACGGGGATGCCGAGGCCATGGGCCGGCTCCGGGAGCTGGTCCGCCACGGCCGGGGATTTGTGGTGGCCGATACCCCGGAGTACATCGAGGGAACCGGCTATTGTGACAACCCGGAGATCGCCCGCCGCCTTCACCGGGGGGATTTTGCCATTCAGGACCACATCGACCTCCACGGCCTCGGGGCGGATGCGGCCGGCGAGGCTCTCGACCGGTTTTTAAAGGCGTCGGTCGCCGCCGGCCGTCGGGCCGTCTTGATTGTTCACGGCCGAGGGCTCTCATCGCCCCGCCGCCCGGTGCTCAAGTCCCGGGTCCAATACTGGCTCACCCGAGGCCCCTGGCGAAAATGGGTGATCGCCTTTTCCAGCGCTCGATCCTGCGACGGGGGAGCGGGTGCCACTTACGTCCTGCTCCGGCGGACCCCGTTCACCCGTCGGGATCGAAAACGATCCTCCCGGTAGCCCCGCTCGTTCATCGGACCGGGCGGAAGCCGGGCGGACATTGACATCGAGGCTCGGTTCAGGCATCGCGACGGAGGCATTTTAGTGTATTCCAAGATCATGATCCTGCGGTTTCCCAAGACGGTCGTCCACAAACCGCTGGTTTGTCAGCTCGTCAGGGACTATGACCTGATGTTCAACATCTTGAACGCCCGGGTATTGCCGCGGCGCGAGGGGATTCTCGTTCTGGAGCTGTCCGGCTCCCGGAAAAATTTCAAGCAGGGGGTCCAGTTCCTGAAGGATCAGGGAATCCAGGTTCAGAGCGCCGAGCAGGAAATCAAGCGGGGAAACGACCTGTGTATCCACTGCGGGGCCTGCACGGCCGTCTGCCCTACGGGGGCCCTTTACGTCCAGCGTCCGGAGATGATCGTGGCGTTCGATCAGAAGAAATGCAGTGTCTGTGAGCTCTGCGTCCCCGCCTGCCCCACCCGAGCCATGAAGGTCCGCCCGAAGAACCAGACCTTTTTCGAATGAAACCGCTCACCGCCGTTGCCGTCAGCGGCGGGATCGATTCCCTGGCGGCGGCCTGGCTGTTAAAACAGGAGGGGCATCGGGTCTGGGGGGTCCATTTCACCACCGGCTATGAGACGGCGGACCCGAGCCCCCGGATTGAAGCGATCGGCCGGGTTCTGGACATCGACGTGACCGTGATCGACCTGGCCGCCGCCTTTCAGCAAGCCGTGGTTATGCCGTTTGTCCGGACGTACCTGGCCGGCCGGACCCCGAACCCCTGCCTGTTGTGCAATCCGGCCATCAAGCTGGGCGCGCTGCTGGAGGTGGCCCAGAAGGGGGGAGCGGACCGGCTGACCACCGGTCATTACGCCCGGATTCGCCCCGATGACCGGGGCCGACCCCGGTTGTTCCGGGGGGTTGATCGCGGAAAGGACCAATCCTATTTCCTCGCCTTTCTCGCTCCGGAACAATTGGCCCGGGCCTGCTTTCCGCTGGGAGAAATGACCCGGGACGCGGTGGTCCGGCTGGTGGAAGAGGCCGGTTTGTCAACGTATGCCGCCCGGGAAAGCCAGGATGTCTGTTTCATTCCCAAAAGCGGCTATGCCGATTTCGTGGCCCGACAGGCGGGCGTGACACCTTCGCCGGGTCCCATTGTGGACCGGACCGGCCGGGAGATCGGAGCTCATTCGGGTCTCTATCGGTTCACCGTCGGCCAGCGCCGGGGGATCGACTGCCCCGGCCCGATGCCCTACTATGTGATCCGCCTGGACGTGGCCAGAAATCGGCTGGTGGTGGGAACCCGGAACGACCTTCTGTCAGACCGCTGCCATCTGTCCGGGGTCCGATGGGGTATAGACCCGCCGTCGGAGCCGGTTAAATGCCGGGTCCGCCTTCGGTATCGTCACCGGGCCGTCCCTGCTCGGCTGGCTCCCCGGCCCGGAGACCGGGCGGAGGTTCGGTTCGACCGGCCGGTGTCGGCGGTAACGCCGGGCCAGGGAGCGGTGGGGTATCTGGGGGACCGCGTCCTGGCCGCCGGGTGGATCGAAGGGGGCGGCGATGGATGACGGGGTGATCACCGATGATATTGTCCGGTTGAGCGTGGCGAAATCCCGGACGGCGGGAGTCGCCCCAGCGCCGATACGACATCGACATGACGGGAGCCATGACCGAAATCCAAGCCGACCCGATCACCGGTGCCTTTGCCATCACCACTCTGGGATGTAAGGTAAACCAATACGAATCCAACGCCATTGCCCGCCGGCTCATCGACGCCGGCTGGACCGCGGCGGATTGTGACGGCCACCTTGATCTGCATATCATCAACACCTGCGCGGTCACCGGCCGGGCCGCCATGCAGGGGCGAGGAGCGGTTCGGCGGGCGATTCGGAATCACCCCGACGCCCGGATAGTGGTGACCGGTTGCTATGCTCAGATCGACCCGTCGGCTTTCCAGAAAATCTCCGGGGTTCATGACATTATCGGCCACCCGGACAAGCACCGAATCGCGGAAATCCTGACCAGGCCGGGAAGCGAGCCGTCGCCCCGGATGGTGGTTGGGGATGTCGGCCGGGAGCGGGCCTTTCCGGATTACCGCGTCACTGCTCATGGCGGGCGGGGGCGGCCGGTGCTGAAGGTTCAGGACGGCTGTGATGCGTTTTGTACATACTGCATCGTGCCTCATGCCCGGGGTCGGAGCCGGAGCATGTTGCCGGCGACGGTAATCGATCACCTTCGTCGCCTGTCCGCCCGGGGATTCCGGGAGGCGGTCCTTTCGGGAATTCACTTGGGGGCCTACGGCCAGGATTTCAGCCCGGCGGTGGATCTGGCGGAGCTGCTGGACGCGGTGGCGGCGTCCCGACCCATCACCCGGGTCCGGCTCAGCTCCATCGAGCCGCTGGAGCTGACCGACGAGATCATCGGACGGGTGGCCGATGCGGACGTCTTCTGCCCTCATTTCCACATCCCCCTGCAAAGCGGCGATAACGAGATTCTGGCTCGAATGCACCGGCCTTACACTGTCGAGGCTTTCCGGGACCGAGTCCGGCGGATTCGCGAGGCTCTGCCCCAGCCGGGAGGCGCGGCCATCGGCGTCGATGTGCTGGCCGGGTTTCCGGGCGAATCCGAGTCGGCCTTTGCCAACACCTGCCGGTGCATCGAGGCTCTCCCGGTGAGCTACCTCCATGTCTTCCCGTTTTCCCCCCGGCCCGGAACGCCGGCCGCCCGATACGGAAATCGCGTGCCCGATGCGGAGATCCGCAAACGCTGCCGGATCATCCGGTCCCTGGGTGAGGCTAAGCGGACTCGGTTTTACCGGGAGCAGGTCGGGACTGAGACGACGGTACTCGTGCTCCAACGAACCGGTCCGGACCGGCTGACCGGGATCGGGGGGAATTATCTGCCGGTGGAGCTGCCCGGCTGGGCCGGCGAGCCGGGTGATCTGGTGTCGGTTCGGGTGGTGGCGGCCGAGGGCGGGGCGGTCACGGGTGTGCCCATTAAGGGAAGCGGTGCCCGAAACGGGCGGCAGGAGTCCAATGACGGATAAAAATTCGACTTTGCTTTTACAAGCCAGACATGATACAGCATTTTAACTGCTGAAGTGAATTCACCGGCTGAATGTCAATCCGCCCCAATGATCTGGTCGGGGCATTGAAGGTAGCTACCAGGAGAGGAGACACTTTCATGAAAGGCGGATCAACCGTTGTCATCCTGGGGTTGAGCATCGGCATGATGATCGGAATCATCGCCGGGCCATCCATGGCTACGGTAGTGATTGACAGCGACGGAGACGGGATGGACGACGCCTGGGAGATCCGGGTGGGGCTCAATCCGAATGTCGATGACGCGGACAACGACCCGGACGGCGACGGCCTCTCCAATCGAGAGGAGTTTTGGGCCGGTAGCCATCCCTTCATGACCGACTCGGACGGCGATGGCTTAGATGACCGGGCCGAGGTGCGCCGGTACGGTACGGATCCGGGTTCCGCCGACACCGACGGCGGAGGGCAGCCGGACGGCTTCGAGATCTCGAACAATCGGAGCGCCCTCTCCCCCGAGGACGACCTTACGCCCAAGCGGGCGGCCGTTCCCCTGACCCAGGACAAGACGCTCATCTCCCTGCCGTTCACCCCCGCGTCCGTCCGGGTGGCCGACGTGATCGCCCCGATCCGGAATCAGTTGGAGCGGATCTGGGGAAAGGCGGATGACTGGGATATGTACGATCCCGCCTTAGTGCCCCTCAGCGATCTGACCGAAATGGTGCCGGGGAAGGGCTATTGGGTCTATATGAAGGCGCCGGCGGTCCTTCACGTGGCCGGTGAAATCCCCGCAAAGACCGTTTCCCTGAAGGCCGGGTGGAACCTCGTGGGCTATTCCGCGGCTTATGCCCAGGCGGCTGATGTCGCTCTGGCGTCGATTCGGGAAAGCTGCGAGGTGGTCTGGAGCTACCGGGGCAACGGATGGCGGAGCTATAACCCGGTCATGCCCCAGTTGTCGGACCTGAAAACCCTGGAGCCCGGCCGGGGATACTGGATCAAAATGCGGACCGATGGTGTCTGGTCTTTGCCATGATGACTGATAGGTTATAGGCTATGGGTTATCGCTATCGGGATCGAAATCGTTATAGATTATGGGTTATCCGGTTGTAGGGCAACCCTCCGTGGCTGCCCTCGAATGAGAACTGACCCCGGTGCAAAGTCTATGTCATAGATAGATGAGGGATCATGGATGAAGAAAAAAACTTGAAAGCCGAGCGACAATCGGATATCCCCAGTCTAATAGGTCTTGTGCAGGCAATATGAACCACGGAATCCCAAGGGTCGTCTCTATGACATGGATCGTCCGATGCATCTCTTTTGTTGCGCTGATTTGGTTTCTAGAAGCCGTTCCCGTGATTGCTCAAATCCCCCCGCCCGCCCGGATCGGGGGCGCGGTCATGGTGGGTGGCACCCAATTGTCCCAGCCCGCGGCGGGGTACACCTTTGAGGTGACCCGACCGGACGGCTCGTCCTTCGATCCGCCGGCCACGGGAACCGGGCTCAACGAGCATGGCTGGTACAGCATTGACATCCCGATTTTCTTGGCCAATGAACAGGAAGGCGGAGCGAATCCAGGCGACCCGGCTATCATCCAGGTTTACTCGGATGGCTCCGAGCTGCCGGTGATCCATCCACCGGACGGGGCCATTGTCGTGGGGAATAAAGGGTCCATTGCCCAGCTCGATCTGACCGTCGGCGGGGAGGCCCCGCCGCCACCCGACGAGCCGCCGGTGGCCTCGGCGGTGGTTCATCCGGCGACCGCTTCGCCCGGCGATCAGGTTACCCTTGACGGGACTGGATCGACCGACCCCGACGCCGGTGACACCCTGACATATACGTGGCGGCAGGTGGACGGCGCCGCCGTGAGCATCGACGATCCAGGGGCCGCGGAGACGGCTTTTGCCGCCCCGGAAACCGATGGGACTCTCCGGTTCGAGCTGACCGTTACCGACCCTGGCGGGCTGTCGGACACCGCCGAGGTGGCTGTCACCGTGACTACCGGGACCTCGCCCGGTGAGCCCCTGCCGCCGGTGGCCATGGCATCCGCATCCCCGACCACCGCCCGGCCCGGCGACACGGTGACCCTGGACGGAACCGGGTCAAGTGACCCGGACGGATGGATCGTCTTCCACGAATGGCGGCGGATCTCCCCGGATGGACCGGCGGTTTCCCTCGACGGGGCCCGTACCGCCCGAGCCGAATTCATGGTCCCGGCCGATTTGACCGAGGACACCGTGCTGACCTTTGCCCTGACGGTAACGGACAACGACGAATTGACCGGCGAGCGCCAGGTCGAGGTCCGGGTGGTGGTTTCCGGCAACGAGCCGCCAAACGCCGTGGGGGGACCGGACCGGACCGTCCTGCCGGGAACCCGGGTCACCCTCGACGGAACCGGATCGACCGACCCGGACGGAGCGGTGGCGGCCCTGTCGTGGCGCCAGATCTCCGGGCCGACGGTTTCGCTTACCGAGATCGAGCCCGGCCGGGTCCAGTTCGTGGCCATTGACGGGGACATCGCCGGCAGTGCTCTGGTCTTCGAGCTGACCGTGACTGACGACGGCGGCCTGACCCAGACCGACCGGGTAACCGTCAACGTGACCGCCACGGGCAACCGCCCGCCGGTGGCCGACGCCGGACCGGACCGGACGGTCTCCCCCGGCGAGACCGTAACCCTGGACGGGACCAACTCGAGCGACCCTGACGGGGGCGACTGGGTGGTCGGCTATTCATGGACCCAGGTAAGCGGCGTTACGGTGACCCTCTCGGGTGTTGCCACGGCCACTCCGACTTTCCGAGCCCCGGCCGCTGGAGGGACCGACAACGCTCTGACCTTCGAGCTGACCGTGGCCGACCGGGGCGGCCTGGAGGGCGGCGACCGGGTAACGGTCAACGTGGTCGGCGACGGCGGAACGGCCCCCATCGCCGACGCCGGACGGGTCCAGACGGTCACGGCCGGGGAGACCGTTTTCCTGGACGGGTCCCTGTCGAACGACCCGGACGGCCAGATCGTCGGTTACATCTGGGAGCAGATCGGCGGGTCTCCGGTGACTCTCGCTGACGCGGACACGGCCACGGCCCGGTTCACCGCCCCGACCCCGGCGGACGACCATGCGGCCCTCACCTTCCGGCTGACCGTCACTGATGATTCCGGGTTGCGGGCCACCGACACGGCCGTGGTCAACGTCACCGCCACGGCGGTCCCGCCGGATGCCGACGCCGGACCGGACGCGGCCGTTTCCGAGGGGACGACGGTGACCCTTGACGGGACCGGCTCGACTGATGGCGAGGGCTCGGCCCCGTCCTTTCGCTGGCGTCAGGTAAGCGGGACCACTGTTCCCCTGTCCGACGTCATGGCCGCCCGGCCCACCTTTGTTACGCCGGCCGTGGGGACTGGCGGCGAGGCGCTCGCCTTCGAGCTCACCGTCACCGACGGGCAGGGGCTTCAGGACGCCGACAAAGTGACGGTCATCATCGAGGACAACGGGATCGTCGGTTTCCCGCCTGAGGCCTTGCCCTTTCCGACCGCTACGGGCCGGCGGATGGGAATCCGATCGGTAACCGGGGGCGTGGTCCGGCTCGAGACCCGCCATCCGGATACGGTGACCGATAAGGCCGGGGCCCCTGATACGACCGCCTACGGTTTTTTCGACATCGATGTTCGTGTGGAGCGGCCCGGTGACACGGCTCTGATCATCGTTTATCTGCCCGAATCGGTTCCGGCGGATTACAAGTGGTACAGCGGCGTTTCGACGGGCGGCTGGACCCGGCTCAACGGGAACGTCACCTACAACGCCGGCCGGAACCAATTCTACCTGCCGTTAAAAGACGGGGCAGCCGGGGATAGCGATGGAACGGACGACCGGCTCATCCGCGCTCGCCTGACCGTTGGAAACGGGCAGATCGCCCCAACACCGGTCCACTCCGGAAGCGGCGGGGCGGGGGATACCAACAACTGCTTTATCGGCGACGCCATGGCGGGTTCGGGGTCCGGTGTGAGCAGGGCCGGACTCGTCGCGGTCCTCGGGGCGTGGATCATCGGAATGGCCATTCGGAGACACGGATAGCCCCCCGTCGCCATCGGGACCTCGGCACAGCGGGCACGCCGGCGGACCTCGTCATCCAGCAACTCGTAGGGGGATCAATGAGCAGAAGATATCTGGCCTGGAGCGCGTGGATGATCGGCTTGCTCCTGGTGGTCGGCGTGGGATGGACCTTGGCGGCGGTCCCGTTGCGGCCCGCCGGTGTGGCGGCCGGAGATCGGTTGGGGGTCAGCGTCGGGGTATCCGGTGACGTCGCCATTGCCGGGGCTCCGGGTGACGGGGAGCGTGGGCCGGGGGCCGGCGCGGTCCACCTGTTCCGGCACGGCGGCGGGACCTGGAGCCGGGAGGCGAAGCGGACGGCGGGTGATGGGATCGCTCATGACAGCTATGGCACCGGCGTCTCCGTCTCTGGTGATCTGGCGCTGGTAGGGGCCCCTCGATCCCAGCATCGGGGCTTCGGGGCCGGGGCGGCCTACGTCCTGCGCCGGCAGGCGGGGGGATGGGTCGAAGATGCCACCCTGACCGCCGCCGACGGGGCGGTCAATGACCATTTTGGCGGCAGCGTGGCCATCGAAGGCGACCTGGCCGTTGTGGGAGCCTATCGGAACAATGATCGGGGTTCGGAATCCGGGGCTGTCTATGTCTTTCTCCGGGAAGGCGGCTCATGGCGCCAGGCGACCAAAATCACCGCTTCGGACGGGGGCGCCCATGACCGCTTCGGATGGGCCGTGGCCGTGTCGGACGGAGCTATTTTAGTGGGAGCCCCTCATGACGATGACCGGGGAGGAGACGCCGGGGCGGCCTACATTTTCCAACAAGAGGGCACCGTCTGGCGGGAGCACCGGAAGCTTCTGGCCAACGACGGCGCCGCCGGTGCCGCCTTCGGCTTCTCGGTGGCCCTCTCCGGTCCCTGGGCCGCGGTGGGAGCCGTGGGTGACGACGGCAGAGCCTCGGACGCCGGGGCGGTTTACCTGTTCGGCCGGGGCTCCGGCTGGGGTCAGACCGACAAGCTCACCGCCCCGGACGGCGGGGTGGCCGACCGCTTCGGGGCCTCGGTCGGCCTGTCCGGCGGGGTTTTGGTGGCGGGGGCTCCCGGCGCCGACCGAACCGCGCCGGATGCCGGAGCGGCCTACAGCTTTGAATGCCTGGACACCGGATGGACCGGCGGCGAAATTCTGACCGAAGGATCCCTGTCCCCTGGTGATCGGTTCGGCTGCGCCGTGGCCGTGTCCGCGGCAAGCAATCCGGCCCGGGTAGTTGTCGGCAGCGGTGGCCGGGCGACTTCCCAGAGCGGGGTGGGCGGCGTGTATGCCTTCACTTTGAACATCTCCACCGGCCCGGATATCGCGGTGACCCCCCGATCCCTGACCATCACCCGGCCTTATGTCTCCGCCCCCGCCCGGGACGGGCGAAACGCCAATTTTGTCCCTGAGTCGGAGCAGGTGGCACGGGGTTTAGACATCCCGGACGAGGTCCGGGATTACTGGAAGCAAACCCTCCCCCCTCCCGCCATGCAGCCTGGCGGAAGCGACCTCCCCGATAGGGTCAATTGGCAGGTGGATGACACCAGCATCAAATACCAGGGGGTGAACTGCGGCTCCTGCTCGGCCTTTTCTGTGGCGGCCCTCGTCGAGAATTTGGTCAACCGGGCCGGCCTGGTGGCCGGCGTCGATCTGTCCGAGCAGGTCCTGATCTCATGCGGCATGGGGAGCTGCCGGGGCTGGTATTCGGACGCCCTGATCTACCTCCGGGATTTCGGCGTGCCCAACGAAGCCTGCTATCCCTACATCGAAGCCGACGGCGACTGCTCAGAGCGATGCGCCGTGCCCGATTACCTCATCCGGGCCGTCGAAGTGTCCCCATCCCAGGGCCTCTGGGGGGAAAACCATTCGGTCGGGCAGATAAAGGCGGCTCTCCAGAACGGCCCGCTGGTGGTATCCATGCGGGTGCCCGATGACGGCACCTTCGAGGGCGGCGGCTACGGCGGGGGGGTCTATGACTACAACGGCGAGAAAATTTCCTGGGAGACCCAGGGCCACGCCGTTCTGGTGGTGGGCTATGACGACACCCAGGGATGCTTCCGGGCCAAGAACAGTTGGGGAGCGAACTGGGGAGAAAACGGTTACTTCCGGATCGCCTACGATGATGTTACCGATGATGTCCGGTTCGGAGGCTATGCCGCCACCGCCTCGGGGGTTTATCTGTCCGGCAGCGCCGCCCAGGTGACCCTGGTCAACGAGGGGACCGACAGCCTGCGGATCTCCGGGGTGAGCACCGACGTCAACTGGCTTGCCGTCTCCCCCGACGCCATCACCGCCATCCCGCCGGGCGGCCGGAAGAATCTGTCCATTTCAGTGATCGACTGGACCGGGGTGGACACAGCGACCAAGACCGGCCGGGTCATCATCCGGTCCAACGACCCGGACGAAAGCCGGATCGAGATCCGGGTGGACGCGGTGCCCCCGCCCAGCCTGGGGACCCTTGGGTGCTGTGACGTCGATGGCAAAAACGGGGTCGATCTGGCCGACGCCATCCTCTCGCTCCAGGTCCTGACCGGCGTCCCGCTCCCCCCGGACACGATCCCGGAGACCTTCTTTGGCTCGACAAACGACGCGGCCGACGACGGCCGGATCGGTCTGCCGGAGGCCGTGAGCGTTCTCCGCCACCTTGCCGGAGGCTAGCTCCGTTAGTGTCCATCCAGAAACCGGAAAATTGGGTCGAGATGGAGGCGCGCGAAAAA
>CAYNGG010000011.1:0-2168 GCA_964396575.1 uncultured Desulfobacteraceae bacterium
CCTTCATCCTTCATCCTTCATCCTTCACCCGGCTCGAAGCTGCACAGGGGCTCCTCGGCCAGGTAATCCCCGGTGGCCTCGTAGGCCCGAGCCCGGCAGCCGCCGCAGACTTTCCGGTATTCGCACCGGCCGCATTTCCCTTTGAGCCGGTCGTACTGGCGGAGGGCTAAAAAGACCTCCGATCCGTGCCAGATTTCGGGAAAAGGGGTTTCGGTGACATCCCCGCAGGCCAAGTCCAGAAAGCCGCAGGGCTGGACCGTGCCAGTGTGGGAGATGAAGCAGAAGCCCGTGCCCCCGAGGCATCCCCTTGTCACCGCGTCAAGGCCGTGGGTCTCGAAGGTCACTCGCTTGCCCTCGGCCCTCGCCCGCTGCCGGAGAATCCGGTAATAGTGCGGGGCGCAGGTGGCCTTGAGCTGTAAAGGGGTTTTCTCCCGCTGGTCGTAAAACCAGTTGAGCGTTTCTTCGTACTGCTGAGCGTCGATCTCCTGGTCGAGGATGTATTTCCCCCGCCCGGTGGGCACCAGGAGGAAGATGTGGTGGGCCACGGCGCCCATCTCGACGGCCAGCTCCTGAATTCGGGGGATCTCGTCCAGGTTGGCCCTGGTGATGGTGGTGTTGATCTGAAAGGCCAGGCCGGCGTCCCGAGCCGCCGAAATCCCCCGGATCGCCCCGTCAAAGGCGCCGTCCACGCCTCTGAAAGCATCGTGGCTCTTTCGGGTGGCCCCGTCCAGGCTGATGCTGATTCGCTGAATCCCCGAAGCCATCATCCGACCGGCTGCTTCCGGCGTGACCAGGGTGCCGTTGGGCGCCATGACCATCCGGAGACCCAGATCAGTCCCGTAGCGGGCAATCTCGAAGATGTCTTGCCGCAAAAGGGGCTCGCCGCCGGTGAGGATCACGATGGGCTGGCCGGTCTCGGCGATCTGGTCCAGAAGGCGCTTGCCGGCGGCCGTATCCAGCTCGCCGGTGTACGGCCCTCGAGTGGCCGCGGCCCGGCAGTGGACACAGGAGAGGTTGCAGTTCCGGGTGATTTCCCAGGCCACCAGGCGGGGGCCCGATGGGCGCCCGCCCTCTCCGGCGGGGCGGTGATGATGGGGATGGGGCATGGACTCGTCTCCCGTATAGACCTCCGAGGTTTCCAAAGTTTTGGAAACCTCAGGTCTTTCAAACTTCAAAGCATCAGGCCCGACAGGCCCGGGCCGCGTCAGTGGCAAAGTAGGTGAGGATCATGTCGGCCCCGGCCCGCTTGATCCCCACCAGGGATTCCATCATCGCCCTGGGGCCGTCGATCCACCCCTTTTCCTCGGCCGCCTTGATGCAGGCGTATTCGCCGGAAACCTGGTAGGCGGCCACCGGAAGGTCAACCTCCTGGCGAATCCGGTGGATGACGTCGAGATAAGGCCCGGCCGGCTTGACCATCACGATGTCGGCGCCCTCCTCGACGTCCAGGGTGACCTCACGGATCGCCTCGAGGGCATTGGCCGGGTCCATCTGGTAGGTCCGCCGGTCCCCGAACTGGGGGGCGGAATGAGCCGCCTGGCGGAAGGGCCCGTAGAACGATGAGCAGTATTTGGCGCTGTATGACATGATCGGCACCGACTCGAAACCCTTGTCATCCAGAGCGTTTCGGATTTCGGCCACCCGGCCGTCCATCATGTCCGACGGGGCGACCATGTCGGCGCCGGCCTGGGCATGGGAGACGGCGGCACGGGCCAGGAGGTCCAGGGATGCGTCATTGTCGATGATCCCCTTTTCCACCACGCCGCAGTGGCCATGGTCGGTGTACTGGCAGAGGCAGACATCGGTGATGACCACGAGGTCCGGAAGGCGCTTTTTCAGCTCCCGAACCGCTCGTTGAACCACGCCGTCCCTGGCGTAGGCTCCGGTCCCCAGGGGGTCCTTCCGGTCGGGGATGCCGAAAAGGATCACGGCGGGGACACCGGCCTCGAAGGCCGCTTCCGCCGGAGCGATCAGGTTGTCGATGGAATGCTGAAAGTGGCCCGGCATGGCCTCGATGGGGGTCTTCACCCCCTTGCCGCCGACCGTAAAGAGCGGCAGGATCAGGTCGTCCGGCGCGATGACGGTTTCACGGACCATCCGCCGGAGAGCGTCGGTCCGGCGCATCCGGCGGGGCCGGTAGTCGGGGAAGAGCATGATCGGGTCTCCTT
>CAYNGG010000011.1:2268-21093 GCA_964396575.1 uncultured Desulfobacteraceae bacterium
TGAGGTAGCAGGCCGGGTCCGGGGCCCAGACGTCGCCGGTCACGGCTTCAGCCCGGACCCGAAAATTCCCGCCGCAGATGTCGAGCCATCGGCAGGTGGCGCATCGGCCGGTAACGTGCCTCTTCTTCTCCTTAAGCTGTAAGAGCAAGGGGTCGTCCGGGTCCGTCCAGATCTCCGAAAACGGCCGGTTCCGGACGTTGCCGAAGGAGTGGTGCCGCCAGAACTGGTCGGCATGGACCTCCCCGTCCCAACTGACGCAGCCGATCCCCCGGCCCGAGTTGTTCCCCTCGTTCATCTTCAGGAGCTCAAGGACCTCGGCGGCCCGGTCGGGGTTCTCCCGCAGGAGCCGGAGGTAGAGGTAGGGGCCGTCGGCATGGTTGTCCACCGTGAGGACCTCCGGGGACATCCCCCGCTCGTGGATGTCCCGGGTCCAATCCATGATCAGGTCCACGGCCCGTCGGGTCTCCTCGTGGCTCAGGTCCTCGTTGACCAGAGTCGAGCCCCGGCCGGCGTAAACCAAATGGTAGAAACAGACCCGGGGGATCGCCATCTCTTCCATCAACGAGAAAATCTTGGGGATTTCTTCGACATTGGCTCGGTTGATGGTGAACCGAAGGCCGACCTTGATTCCGGCCGCCTGACAATTCCGGATGCCCTCCAGAGCCCGGTTGAAGGCGCCGGGGACCCCCCGGAACCGGTCGTTGACGGCTTCCATTCCGTCCAGGCTGATGCCCACATAGGATAGCCCGATGGATTTGAGGACCTCAGCCGTCTTGGGGGGAATCAGGGTCCCGTTGGTGGAGATCACCGCCCGCATCCCCCGCTCGACCGCATAAGCGGCCAGCTCGGGAAGATCCTCGCGCACCAGGGGCTCGCCGCCGGACAGGAGCAGAACCGGTACCCCGAAGCCCGCCAGATCGTCGATGAGGGCCTTGCCCCCGGCGGTGGACAGCTCGTCGTCGCCGGCCTGGTTGTTTGCCTGAGCGTAGCAGTGGACGCATTTGAGGTTGCAGCGCCGGGTGACGTTCCAGACCACCACGGGCCGTTTGTCCCGGGAGAACTGGAGCAGATGGGAAGGAAGCTGGTCGGACCGGCGGCCGTAGCGAAGGGCGTCCGACGGCTCCACCGTGCCGCGGTAAAGCTTGGAAATTCCGATCATGAGCGATCTGGGCCTCTCTGGTGGTCGGGCTGGAGGGAACCGACGTCAATGTCGTCTTGCAACAGGTCGGAAACGTAGTGCTCAGGGTCGAGCAGCGCGTCCCGGGTGATGAAAAAACGGCTTCGGCCCGTCTTGTCCCGGACCAGCTTCAGGCCGTATTCGAAGTCGGCCGAAAGCTGACCATAGACATCGTCAAGGCTGACACGGGCGGTCAGCAGCCGTTCGATGATGGCGTGAACCGCGTCCTCCTCCAGTACGATGTTGATGTCATGGTTGTTGTAAAACAGCAGCTCGATGTTCTTGATATCGTCAGTCAGCGCCTTGATCCGTTCAGTCGCCCGCCCCACATCGACGATCTGGCCGGCAGAGTACCGGGCCACGATGTCGATGACCGGAGGGGTGAGCGAGATGCCGTATTTGCCCCCTAAATGACGCTTCCGCCCGGTGATATGGGACCGAATGCGTTCGACCTCCTCACGCCGGAGCCGCTCGAAGGTCCCGGCCCGATCCGGGCTGAACGGATCGGACTCGCAGTCATCGAGAGTCCCCTCGGGGTCGGACAAGGCCGATTCGGTGACGGGGAACGTCCGGGTACGACCGGAGGGGAGGGATCGCTCAAACGGCATCAACGCGGACTCAATGGCGCTCACCAGACCCCGGGCCCCGGTGTTTTCCGCAAATGCCCGGCGGGCCAGGCGGCGCAACACGCCGTCTTCGAATTTAATCTGAATGCCGTAGGCGGAAAAATCCAGCTTTTTGCTCAGAATCACGGGGTTGTTCGGGTTTTTCAGGATTTCGTAGAGATCAGCCTCGCCGAGACCGCCGAAAACGGCCCGGACCGGCAGCCGTCCGATAAACTCCGATTCAAAGCCGAAGGCGATCAGGTCCTCGGAACGGACGCTCTGAAGGACGGCGCCGGCATCGTCAGGCCGCTTGAGCCTCGCTCCGAACCCGATGGGGGCTTCGGTGATCCGTTTCCGAATGATCTCATCGAGCCCGTTGAAGGCCCCGCTCATGATAAACAGGATATTCCGGGTGTTGACCGTCTGGCGCTCCCGCCGGCCGGTCTTCCGGAACTGCTCGATTTCCTGAATCATGGAAATGGGGTCATGGGCGACCTTCATCTCCACTTCGGTTTCTTCCATGGGCTTGAGCAATGCCCGCTGGACCCCGGTGCGGGAAACATCCGCGCCGTGGAGATTCTGGGATGAAGCGATCTTGTCGATCTCATCGATGTAGATGATCCCGTTCTGAGCCCGCTCGATGTCGCCGTCGGCCTCCCGGACCAGGTCCCGGACGAGATCCTCGACGTCGCCGCCCACATACCCCGTTTCGCTGAACTTGGTGGCATCCCCTTTCACAAAGGGGACCCCCAGCTTCCGGGCGATCAGGCGGATCATATAGGTCTTGCCGACGCCGGTGGGCCCGATCATCAGCACGTTGTTCTTGATCCCGCCGACCGGGATGACGTCCTCGCCATCGGTTTCAGCACGGCGGATTCGATTGAAATGAGTACAGATTTTGGTGGCCAGAATCGCCTTGGCAGACTCTTGGCGAACCACATACTCGTCCAGATAGGCGATCAGCTCAGTCGGCTTGAGGTCGAAATGGATGGGGCGCTTTTGCCGGGATGATCCGGTGTCGCCCTCCGATTGCAGCTTCTGGGGAAGCTCGGACGGAGAGATAATCTTGACCTCTCCCCCGAATTTCCGGGCCAGAAACTCTCCGATTTCCTTTTCAAGCTCCTTGGGATTGGGGAGCTTTTCGATGGCTGTGGGCTTTAATGTCTTCATGACCTTAAGTTAATCACAGGGCGGGGGAATTCAAGGCACGAATGCGGGCAGAGACGGCTGGTGTGGGGAATGGTACGCCCGGCTGGGATCGAACCAGCGGCTTTCAGCTCCGGAGGCTGACGCTCTATCCACTGAGCTACGGGCGCACGATCAATTTATCCGGACGGGGCCTCATCAGGCCCCGAAAACGCAACTCTGACGGAAGTTTCGGCAAAAGTCAAGAAAAAATCGACCCCGGTCAAGCTTGGGCCGCCGGCGTGAAGTATCCGTCCCTGTCGAGGACATGCCGAGCTTCACCGACTACATAGAGTGATCCGGCCACGCAGATGACCTCGTCAGGGACGGCGGTCTCAATGGCATACCGGAGGGCGCTCTCCACGGTGGAGCGGACCGTGATATCGGCGATCTGGTCCGCGGCGGCTTCGGCAAGCCGTTCGGGGGGGAGAGCCCGTTCGGTTTCCGCTCGGGTGAGGACCGCCCGGCGGCAGAGAGGTAACAGGACCCCGAGCATGGCCGCATAGGGCTTGTCGTCGAGGATTCCCGCCACGAGCGTGATGGGCCGGCTCGAGTGGTCCCGGGCCAGGTAAGAGGCCAGGTTTCGGGCCGCCATCAGATTGTGGGCTCCGTCCAGAAGAATAAAGGGATTCCTGGAAACCACCTCGAGCCGGCCGGGCCATCGGTTTTCAGCCAGCCCCTGACGGACGGCCGCTTCCGGGATAGCCGCTCCCCGTCTTCGGAGCACCTCGATGCCGGCCAGAGCCAGCGCGGCATTGTCCACCTGGTGATAACCGGGCAGGGCGGTGGTCAGCCGGGGGTAGGCCACGTCCAGACCATAATAGGAAAATGCGCCATCGGGATGGCGTCGGACCCGGAAGTCCGAGCCGAGCCGGTGAAGGGGGGCGCCTTGGGTCCGGGCCCGGGCCGTGATGACCGGGACGACCCGCCGACCCCGGACGCCGGTAACTAGCGGAATCCCCGGCTTGATGATCCCGGCCTTTTCCCCGGCGATCTCGGCCAGGGTCCGGCCCAGGTAGGCCTGATGCTCGAGGGAAATGTTGGTGATGACCGTCAAATCGGGCCGAAGGACGTTGGTGGCATCCAGACGGCCGCCCATGCCGGTTTCGATTATAGCCCAGTCCACGGCCCGCCGGGAAAAGGCGAAAAAGGCCATGGCGGTGGAATACTCGAAAAAAGTCATCTCCCGGTCGCGGCTCCCGACCGACCGGACGGCGTCATGGGCCGTGACCACCTCCGCGTCGGTAATGGGCGATCCGTCGATGCAGATCCGTTCGTTGAACCGGACGAGGTGAGGGGAAGTATAAAGCCCGACCCGGTAGCCGGCCCGGTGGAGAATGGTGGCAACGGCCGAGGCGACGGATCCCTTTCCGTTGGTGCCGGCCACATGGACGGTCCGATAATCTCCCTGGGGGTCGCCCAGGGTGGATAATACTCCGCTGATGGTCTCCAGCCCCAGCTTGATGCCGAAGCGTCGGAGGCCGAACATGGACCGGAGACATTGATGGTAGGCCGTGTCGGTGGATGTCATGCTGATGACCCTAAGAAGTGCCCATCCATAAATGGCCAATTTGCCCGATACCTGTGTTGCGCTCAAAATTTTATCCTCGGAATATCAGATATATGCCTGTGGTAAAATTATTCGCGCGCCTCCGTCTCGACCAAATTTTCCGGTTTCTGGATGGACACTAAGAAAAAACCCGGCACCTGAAGGGGTGCCGGGTGACAACGGCGGGTGCAGTCAGCCTAGCGGTACCGCCTTTTGGCCGCGGCAATCCGCTGACGCCGCAACGCTTCCCGCTGCTTGCGGCGCCGGTACTCGCTTGGCTTCTCATAGCTTTTTTTAAGCTTCAACCGTTTGAAAAGGCCGTCATTCTGGATTTTCTTTTTGAGAATCCGCATAGCCTTTTCCAGGTCGTTGTCAAGGACTTTGACCTCAATCGCCTTCAAACGCTCTCGCCCCTTTCCGTCGCAGGATTTTCAGCATGCGTGGTAGATGCTGAATCGCTAAAAGATAACCTTAAACGGATAGCACGATCTTGTCAAGATTGGCAAGAAAAAAATTATGATATCCCTCGGCGGCGGACCACGGCGAGCCCGCCGCCGAAAAGGGGCACCGGGCGGCTTAAATCTTCGAGACAAGCTCCTGGGTGACCTCCTGGACGCTGGGACGGCCGTCGAGGGTGATGTATTTGACGGAGCCCGCTTTTTCGGCGAGGTCTTTGAAGTAGTAGGCCGCGGCCAGGGTCCCGGTTTCGGTGTCGTAATAAATGTCATGCCGCTTGTTGATGGCGGCCTCGTCCTGATCGTCGTCCCGGGTCTTGAGCTCGCCGCCGCAAACCCGGCACTTGCCGTCGTCCGGCTTGATGGCGTCGATGTAGATGTTGTTGGGGTGGTTGTTGTCATTGACGCAGAGCCGGCGGCCCATGATCCGGTTCTTGGCGATCTCCCGATCGAGGATCATCTCCACCACGATGTCAAGGGCCATGTTCTCCTTTTTAAGGGCCTCGTCGAGCTTGATGGCCTGGTTTTTGTTTCTCGGGAAGCCGTCCAGAAGCCAGCCGTTTTTGCAGTCATCCTGCTTCAGCCGGTCGAGGATCATGGGGATGGTGATCTCGTCGGGGACGAGGTCGCCCCGGTTGATGTACTCCTTGGCCTTGGCTCCGAGCTCGGTGCCCTTTGAGATGTTCTCCCGGAAGATCGCGCCGGACTCGATGTGGGGGATGTTGTATTTCCCTTTCAGGATTGATCCCTGGGTTCCCTTGCCGCTGCCGTTGGGGCCGAAAAACAAAATGTTCATCTGGTAACGCCTCCTTAATAAACGAAAAGAATGTTGGGGTTGAGATGCCGAAGGGGGTTGATCCCCTCATTGCGGACGATGCGATTCATTCGCCAAACGGGTTTAGTATCGGAATGCCGGGGGCTTGTCAAGGGCCGGAAATCTCGGCCAGCCATTTGCGTGCCTCCCGGATGGCCGCCTGCCGGGTGGTGATCCCGCCGGCCATCCGTTCCGTTTCCAACCGCTTCAAGAGCCGTCCGACCAGCGGCGACGGGGCGAGGCCCAGCTCCCGGATCAGATCGTGGCCGGTGAGCAGCGGGGGCTCCCGCCGGCGGACCTCGAACCGCGTCTCAAACCGGCGGTGGAGGTCGGCGATAAACAGTAGAAACGGGTCCGCCGCCGGAACCGTCGCGCCGGGGTGTTTTCCCAAATGATCGGCGGCCGCGTGGACCAGCAGGGCCGGGGTCAGATCGCCGCAGCGGATGAAGCATCGGGTGATCCCCCTTGCCGTCAGAGTCCCCCGGCGATGGGCCAGATAGAGCCACAAGGGCCGGAGGTGGAGGGTGATCAACGACAGGATTTCCGTCCGGGCCTTCCGGGAAAACCGGAGCCGTTCGGTGATGGGCGCGGCCAGGGCCGCCCCCCGGCGATCATGGCCCCGGAAGGTCACCGCTCCGGCCTCGGTCTCCCGGCGGGTGTCGGGCTTGCCGAGATCGTGAAACAGGAGAGCCCAATGGAGACGCACGGCCGTCTCGGGCCGGATCCGTCGGCACGGTTCGGCCAGGTTCGCCGGGGGATCGGAAAGGATGGCCTCCAGGCGGAACAGGGTCTGGATGGTGTGGTCCAGGACCTCGAAGTGGTGGTGACGGTTTTGAAGACATCCCCGCAGGGGGGCCATTTCGGGGAACAGGGCGAGCAGGAGCTCAACATCGGCCATCCGCTGGACCTGGGGGGCCGCCGAGCCGGTGGCGAAGAGCTTTTCAAGCTCCGCCTGGATTCGCTCGCCGGCCGACTCTCCGATGCCCGATTTCAGGCGGCTGATGGCCTCTAACGTCCGGGACTCGACGGAAAAGCCGAGAGTGGCGGCCATCCGGAAGGCGCGGACCAGGCGGACCGGGTCCCGTTGGAAGGCGGCGGGTGAGACCATCCGAATCCGCTGCCGGGCGAGGTCGTTCCGCCCCCCCGTCGGGTCCACCAGGCGCCGGTCTTTAAGGGCGACGGCCATGGCGTTGACGGTAAAGTCCCGCTGCCTCAGATCGGCCTCGATGGTCCCGCCCCGCAGGGGCTGAATGTCGATGGCGAGGTCCGGGGTGACCACCCGGAACAGGGGGTGATCCGCCGGCCCCAGGCGGACCGCCCGGCCTTCTATCTTTTCGGCCAGGGCGGCGGCATACCGGTCCGGTTCGGCCTCGACCGCTATGTCGTAGTCCGCCGGGGCGCGCCCCAAAAGGGCGTCCCGGACGCAGCCGCCCACAAGGTAAGCCCCTGGCCGGCGTGGAAAAGGAATTGCATTCGGGATCAACATGGTTATAGTGTGCCATTACGCTCGATGGTTGCCGATGAAAACAGAACCAGACTGGTCGTTGCAAGGGCTATACCCCATCCGCGGGGATAATTTCAAGGCGGCATAAGCCGGAAGGGCGAAAATGAGGTGTCGATGACGGTAACGGTGGCGGTGACGGGCGGGCCCGGGTCGGGGAAGTCCACGGTCTGCGAGCGGCTTCGGGACCGGGGGGCGGTCTGGGTGAGCGCTGATGCGCTGGCCCGGGACGCGGTCGCTCCGGGCACTCCGGGGCTGGCGGCGGTTGTTCGGCGGTTCGGCGACGGGGTCCTGGCTGACGGCGGGACCCTCGACCGCCGCCGCCTCCGCCGTCGAATCCTGGCGGACCCGTTGGCCCGGCGTGATCTCGAGCGGATTGTCCATCCGGAGGTTGTCCGGCGGATGGACGATGAGATGGCCGGGGCCCGGCGGCGGGGTGTGCCCTTATTTGTGGCTGAGATCCCTTTGCTCTTCGAGGGGGGGCTTGAGGCTCGATTCGACCAGACGGTGGCGGTGGTGGCCGGACGGGAGGCTCAGATCCGCCGGCTGATGGCCCGGGACGCAGTGGATCGAGCCGGGGCCGAAGCCCTGCTCGACGCTCAGATGAAGGGGGCGGAAAAGGCCGCCCGGGCCGATCGGGTCATCGAGAACCGTGGCGGGAGGGGGGAATTGCTGGCCGCCGCGGACCGGCTTTACGCGGAATGGACGAAAAAAGCGCCATCGCCGTCCAAAACCCCTTGACATGGGGAGAATCATCGGATAGAGAAGGATAAAGAGCTTACGGATGGCCCGCCTTTGTTTATACCTGAAACGATCCGTTTTCTGATATCGCTTACAATCAATGACTCCCTTGTGTCATTCGGAATGAATCCGCTTTAGCCGCCAACGGAATACGATCGCCTTACCATTTTTTCATAGACCGACCGGAAACCACGCTCAAAGCGTGGCTGGAAGCATCGACCGCCGGCCCCACCGCCGCCCGTTCCCGGGGAACGGGACGGAGCGGATGTCGTGCGGGAGTTGATCCGGATATTATTAGAGTCCGCGCGTGGCCCCGGGCCGCCGCGCCCAATTGAAACCCTTTTGGATATTGGCTTGAAAGATGAATATTGTTGAGCTGAAAGAAAAGAAGATCAAGGAGCTGGCCCAGATCGCCAAGGAGTACAACATCGATGCGGCCGCCGGGATGCGCAAGCAGGAGCTGATTTTTGCCCTCCTTCAGGCCCAGATCGAGAAGAACGGGCTGATTTACGGTGAAGGGACCCTGGAGATTCTCCCGGACGGCTTCGGATTTCTCCGGGCCCCCAATGCCAACTACTTGCCGGGTCCGGACGACATTTACGTCTCGCCCTCCCAGATCCGGCGCTTCAACCTTCGGACCGGAGACACGGTGTCCGGGCAGATCCGGCAGCCCAAGGAGTCGGAGCGGTATTTCGCCCTGCTGAAGGTCGAGGCCATCAACTACGAGGACCCCGAGGTGGCTCGGGAAAAGATCCTCTTCGACAACCTCACGCCGCTGTATCCCGAGCGGAAGATGCAACTGGAGAGCGAGCCCGAGAACTACTCCACCCGGATCATGGACCTTATGACGCCCATCGGGTTCGGACAGCGGGGCCTGATCGTCTCACCGCCCCGGTCGGGGAAGACGATGCTCCTTCAGCTCATCGCCAACGCCATCGTGTCCAATCACAAAGACATTATGCTCTTTGTGCTGCTCATTGATGAGCGTCCCGAGGAAGTCACCGACATGGAGCGGTCGGTCCGCGGCGAGGTCATCAGCTCCACCTTTGACGAGCCGGCCGAGCGCCACGTCCAGGTGGCGGAGATGGTCATCGAGAAGGCCAAGCGCCTTGTCGAGCACAGAAAGAACGTGGTGATTCTCCTCGACAGCATCACCCGGCTCGCCCGAGCCTATAACTCGGTGGTCCCCCCCAGCGGAAAGATCCTGTCCGGCGGCGTTGACTCCAACGCCCTCCAGCGACCCAAGCGATTTTTCGGCGCGGCCCGGAACATCGAGGAAGGGGGCAGTCTCACCATCATCGCCACGGCGCTCATCGACACCGGCAGCCGGATGGACGAGGTGATCTTCGAGGAGTTCAAGGGAACCGGCAACATGGAGCTCCAGCTCGACCGGCGCCTCTCCGACAAGCGGCTTTTCCCGGCCATCGATATCAAGAAGTCCGGCACCCGAAAGGAAGAGCTGCTCATTGATCCGGAGATCCTCAACCGGACCTGGATTCTCCGCAAGCTCCTGTCATCCCTCAATCCGGTGGACAGTCTCGAATTTTTGCTTGAAAAAATGGCCGGGACGAACGATAATAAAGAGTTTTTGAGCTCGATGAACACCTGATGCACCATAACGAACCGTTTCCAAGGAGTTGAGTCTGTCATGAAAAAGGATCTGCATCCCAAATACGAGGATACCACCATCCAGTGCGCGTGTGGTCACACCCTGGAAGTGGGCTCCACCCGATCCGACATCCGGGTGGAGATCTGCTCTCAGTGCCACCCGTTTTTCACCGGCAAACAGAAGCTGGTGGACACCGCCGGCCGGATTGAGCGCTTCCGCAAGAAGTATGCGAAGTTCCAGCAGCAGCAACAGGCGGCCGGCAAGTAATTGCCCGCCCCTCGATTGGTGACCGATGTACGATAATCTCGAAGGATTGGAGCATCGCTACGTTGAGCTTGAGGGGCTGTTGAGCGATCCGGAGGTGATCGCCGACCAGGATGCCTATCAGAAGTACGCCCGGGAGCATTCGGAGCTGTCTGAGATCGTCGATGTCTTCCGGCAATACCGCCGGATTCTCCGGGAGATCGATGAGAGCGAGGAGCTGCTCCGGGACGGCGACCCGGAGATCAAGGATCTGGCCCGGGATGAGGTGGCGGAGCTGGAGGCGCGGCGGGAGAAGATCGAGGCGACCCTCAAGAAGCTTCTGACGCCCAGTGATCCCAATGACGCCAAAAACGTCCTCATCGAGATCCGGGCCGGCACCGGCGGTGAGGAGGCCGGGCTCTTTGCGGGGGACCTGTTCAAAATGTACGGCAAGTACGCTGAAAACCGTCGCTGGAAGGTGGAGATCATGAGCCACCATACCACCGGTGTCGGGGGTCTCAAAGAGGTCATCGCCATGATCCATGGCCGGGGGGCGTACAGCCGGCTCAAGTTTGAAAGCGGGACCCACCGGGTCCAGCGGGTTCCGGTAACCGAGACTCAGGGCCGGATTCACACTTCCGCGGTCACGGTGGCGGTTCTTCCCGAGGCCGAGGATGTGGAGCTCCACATCGATCCCGGAGAGGTCAAGGTTGACGTTTACCGTTCCACGGGCCCGGGCGGCCAGTCGGTGAACACCACCGATTCGGCGGTCCGGCTCACTCACCTGCCCACCGGTTTGGTGGTGACCTGCCAGGACGAAAAGTCTCAGTGGAAAAACAAGGCCAAGGCGATGAAGGTCCTTCGGGCGAGGCTGCTCGACGGGATGATCCGGGACCAGAACGAGAAGCGTTCAGAGGAGCGCAAGAGCCAGATCGGCTCCGGCGACCGGAGCGAGCGGATTCGGACCTACAACTTTCCCCAGGGCCGGGTGACCGACCATCGGATCGGGCTGACGCTTTACAAGCTCGAAAGCGTCCTCCAGGGAGAGATCGACGAGATCATCGACCAGTTGGTGACTTTTTACCAGACCCAGGCCCTGCGGCAGTCTCATGAAGCCCCCGTCGAAAACATCGCCATGGACCATTCTTGACCTTCTCCGGTGGATCACCGCCGATTTCCGCGACCGCCGGATTGAAAGCCCCCGCGCCAGTGCTGAGATCCTTCTGGCCCATGCCCTGGGTCTCCGGCGGATCGACCTGTATATTCGGTACGATCAGCCGCTGACCCCGGAGGAGCGGGACCGGCTCAGGGCTCTGGTCCGGAGGCGGCGGCGCCGGGAGCCGGTGGCCTATATCGTGGGGGCCCGGGATTTCTGGACCCTGACCCTTTCGGTCAACCCCGATGTCCTGATTCCCCGGCCGGACACTGAAAGCCTCGTGGAAGCTGCTTTAGGGCAACTGCCGGCCGACGGGGAGACTTGGCGGGTTCTCGATTTGGGGACTGGTTCCGGCGCGGTGGTTCTGGCTCTGGCGGCCGAGCGGCCGGGGAACCGCTATTTTGCATCGGACTGCTCGCCCGCCGCGCTGCGGGTGGCGGCTGACAACGCCCGACGACTGGGGCTGGAAAAGGCCGTCGCTTTTTTTGCCGGGGACTGGCTGAGTCCGGTGGCTCCGCCGCCCAAGGGTCCGGGGTTTCAGCTTATCGTCTCCAATCCCCCTTATGTGGCGACGTCGGAGCTGGATGGATTGGCCGCCGAGATTCGGGATCATGAGCCGCTGTCGGCATTGGACGGCGGCCCCGACGGCCTGGCGGCCATCGATTGGATTATCCGGGCGGCTCCGGACTATCTGTTGCCCGGCGGATTTTTGATGCTGGAGATCGGCGCTGATGGGGCCGAACCGGTTCGGCGACGCTTCGAGCGGGATGGTCGATACGAGGCGGTGACGATTCAGACCGATCTCGCCGGCCACTATCGGGTGGCCGTGGCCCGACTTAGAAGTTAGAAGTTTGAAGCTTAAAACGGGGTTCGTTTCACCCTTCACCCTTTATAGGTCTTTGGAAACCTCGGCGGTCTAACGTGACCCGTGCTGAAAAAAGGGTTGCGATGGCCGGCATCATTTGTTATGTCAACTCGATTTTTAATGACGCACGTCCCCGGACCCGTTGCCCGGTGCCATGCTGCGGCGTGGTCGGCGGCGGGGATGATCGGGACGGTGGCCCAACCATTTAGACACCAGGAAAGGATTGCGTATGGCTTACGTCACCATGAAGGAGCTGCTCGAGGCGGGGGTCCATTTCGGACACCAGACCAAGCGTTGGAACCCCAAAATGAAACCTTACATTTTCGGGGCGCGGAACGGCATTTACATCATTGACTTGCAGAAGACGGTCCGGATGTTCAAGACGGGCTACGAATTCATCGCCGATACCGTGGCCGACGGGAAGCAGGTCCTCTTTGTGGGCACCAAGAAGCAGGCCCGGGACGCCATCTACGACGAGGCCAACCGGGCGGGGATGTTCTATGTTCACAACCGCTGGCTCGGCGGGATGCTCACCAACTTCCAGACCGTCAAGAAGAGCATTGACCGGCTCAATTACCTCACCGACATTCAGGATGAGGAGACTTTCAGCCTTTACACCAAAAAAGAGCGGCTGAAGCTGGAAAAGGAGCGGGTTAAGCTTGATAATAACCTTGGCGGCATCCGCCGGATGACCCGGCTGCCCGGCGCGCTGTTCGTCGTCGATCCGAAAAATGAGGCCATCGCGATTCGGGAGGGCCGACGGCTCAACATCCCGATCGTGGGAGTGGTGGATACCAACTGCGATCCGGACGATATCGACCATATCATCCCCGGCAACGACGACGCCATCCGGGCCATCCGTCTGCTCACCTCCCGAATTGCCGACGCTTGCCTCGATGGCAAGGAGCGGTACAAGGAGCGACAGCAGGCCGTCTCGGACAAGGATGCCGAGGAGCCCGCCGAAGGACCTGATTTTGTCGCGGCCGGCGCTGACCTCAAGCCTGGAGAGCGAAAGGTCATTTCCCCCGGATCGCCCGGGCCGGTGGTGGAGCTCATCAAGCGGTCGGCCGAAGCGGATTCTGAAGAAAGTGAAACCGACGCGGAAACCCCAGCGGCGGAAGAATCGACAGGAGAGCAAAATGTCCGAAATTAGTGCCAAAATGGTCAAAGGGCTTCGGGATCAGGTCGGGGCCGGAATCATGGATTGCAAAGAAGCCCTGGCCGAATGCGACGGAGACATGACCAGGGCGGTTGATTTTCTCCGAAAAAAGGGGCTGGCCACCGCCAAAAAGCGGGCCGGCCGGGCCATGACCGAGGGGGTGGTGACCTCTTACATCCACATGGGCGGGAAGATCGGCGTCATGGTGGAAGTCAACTGCGAGACCGATTTCGTGGCCAAGACCGATGACTTTCAGTCCTTTGCCCGGAACCTTGCCATGCACATCGCGGCCACCGGCCCGTTGGGGATTTCCCCCGAAGACGTCCCCGCGGAGGTCGTGGAAAAGGAGAAGGAGATCTACCGGGCTCAGGCCATGGAAATGGGCAAGCCGGAGAAGATGATCGAAAAGATCGCCGAGGGGAAGCTCAACAAGTTCTACAAGGAGAGCTGCCTTCTCAACCAGCCCTATGTCAAGGACCCGGACAAGACGGTGGCGGACTACATCAACGAGGTGATCGCCGTGACCGGGGAAAACATCTCCGTCCGGCGGTTTACCCGGTATCAGCTTGGAGAATGATCCGGTGGCCGCCCCCTGCTACCGCCGGATTCTGATCAAGCTCTCCGGGGAAGCCCTGATGGGCGATCAGGGCTTCGGCATCAGCCCCCAGGTGATCAGCTATGTGGCGGACGAGATTCATTCGGTGGCGACCCTCGGCGTGGAGGTGGCCATCGTGGTGGGGGGCGGCAACATCTTCCGGGGTATCGCGGCATCCTCCTATGATATGGAACGGACCGCCGCCGACCACATGGGGATGCTGGCCACCGTTATCAATTCGGTGGCCCTCCAGGGGGCCTTGGAAAAGCGGGGATTGGTGACCCGGGTGCAGACCGCCATTTCCATGCACGAGGTGGCCGAGCCCTACATTCTTCGCCGGGCCCTTCGGCATCTCGAAAAGCGCCGGGTGGTGATCTTCGCCGCCGGCACCGGCAACCCCTATTTCACCACTGACACCGCCGCTGTGCTGCGGGCCAAGGAGGTCCACGCGGAGATTCTCCTCAAAGCCACCAAGGTCGATGGCCTCTACGACGCTGACCCGGCGATCAACCACAATGCCCATTTTGTCCGGCAAATTACCTACATGAAGGTCCTTGAAGGCCAGCTTAAGGTCATGGACATGACCGCTATTTCCCTGGCCATGGACAACCGCCTTCCCCTGGTGATCTTCAACCTCAGCCGGGCGGGCAACATCCGGCGGGTGGTTTGCGGGGAAGACGTGGGGTCCAGAATCCATTGATAAAGACCTCCGAGGTTTCCAAAGTATTTGGAAACCTCGGAGGTCTAACGTTAACGAATTCGAGGAAAACCAATGATCGAGTCCACATACCAGGAGACCCGGGAGCGGATGGGCAAGTCGATTTCCGCGCTGCGGAGCGAATTAAAGCGGATTCGGACGGGCCGGGCTTCCCTGTCGCTGCTGGACGGGGTCCGGGCCGACTACTACGGCACGCCGACCCCGATCAACCAGATGGCCTCCCTGTCGGTGCCTGAAAGCCGGCTGATCACCATTCAGCCATGGGATGTCTCGGCCATCAAGGAGATCGAAAAGGCCATCCTGAAGTCGGATTTGGGGCTGACCCCCTCATCCGATGGCAAGATCATCCGGATTACCATTCCGCCGCTGACCGAGGACCGGCGCAAGGATCTGGTCCGGCTGGTCAACAAAACCTGCGAGGATTACAAGGTCGCGGTTCGGAACATCCGCCGGGACGCCAACGACCTCCTGAAGGGCTTTAAAAAGGACGGGGATATTTCCGAGGACGAGGCATTCAAGGCCCAGGAAGAAATCCAGCGGATCACCGACGAGTCGATTGAGCAGATTGACGCCATTCAAAAGGAGAAAGAGAAGGAGATCCTTGAGCTCTGAGGCGTCCCCCGTCGATCCCGCCATGGCGGGATTGCCGGACCATCTGGCCATGATCATGGACGGCAACGGCCGATGGGCCCGGAAGCGGCTTTTTAACCGGGTCAGAGGCCACGAGCGCGGTATGGAGGTGGTCCGGACGGTGGTTCGGACCTGCCGGGAGCTCGAGATCCCCTATCTGACCCTTTACGCCTTTTCCACGGAAAACTGGGCCCGGCCCCAGGCCGAGGTCTCGGCGCTCATGGCCTTGCTCCGGAAGTTTCTCACCGGCGAGCGAGCCGAGATGATGGACAACCAGATCCGCCTGTCGGCCATCGGCGAGATCGACCGTCTCCCCGCCGAGGTCCGACGAAACCTTGACGAGACCCTAACTCTGACGGCCGACAACACCGGGATGGTCCTCAACCTGGCCTTAAGCTACGGCAGCCGGGCTGAAATCGTCCAGATGGCCCGAGCCCTGGCCCGGCGGGCGGCCGACGGGACACTCGACCCGGACGCCATCACCACTGAGACCGTTGCCGGTCACCTTTACACCGCCGGGATGCCGGACCCGGATCTCCTCATAAGGACCAGCGGCGAGATGCGGATCAGCAACTTTCTCCTCTGGCAGATCGCCTATGCCGAGATCTTCATCACCCCGACGCTCTGGCCCGATTTTACCCGGGAGGAGCTTTTGGACATTCTGGATGCGTTCAGCCGGCGGGAGCGCCGGTTCGGCAAGGTCTGATGGCCCGGTCCGCTCACGCCAGCCGCTGGATCACCGCTCTGGTGGCCCTGCCCTTCCTCATTGCCATCGTTTACTGGGGGAACACCGCTTTTACTCTCCTGGTGGCCGCCGCCGCCGTCGTCTGCCTGGGGGAATACTTCCGGATGGTCTTCGATCCCGACGGAGGGACTGTCTCCGGGCTCCTGATCGTCGTGGCGATGGTCATCGGAACGGCGGTCATCCTCGCCGCCGCCGGGGGCCGGACCGATCTGGCCCTGGGCTCCATCGCCGTCAACACCCTGTTCTGCGGCCTGTTCACCGTCACCCAGACCGGACGGGACCCGGTTATCCTTCACAACATCGCTCGCCAGATTCAGGGGGTGGCCTACATCCCCCTCTGCCTGGCTTTTTTGGTCCTCATCCGTAACGGGGCCGACGGCCGGGTCTGGATTTTTCTCCTCCTGGCGGTGATCTTCGCCGGGGACATCGGCGCCTATTACATCGGCTCCTATTGGGGCCGGCATCGACTCTGCCCGATGGTGAGCCCCAAAAAGACGGTGGAAGGGGCGTTGGGCGGCCTGGCCGCCAATCTCCTGGTGGGCGCCGTGGGCAAGGCCATCTTTCTGCCGGCGCTTCCCTGGGGCGGAAGCTTCCTCTTCTTTGTCTGCGCCGGGGCCGTCGGCCAGGCCGGGGATCTCTTCGAGTCGGCCATCAAGCGGGACTCGGGCATCAAGGACTCCGGCACCATCCTGCCCGGACACGGCGGTGTCTTTGACCGGATCGACGCCCTCCTCTTTGCCGCGCCCTTGACGTACCTTTTCAAGGTTTATATACTTTCATGAAGCGGCTTTGCATCCTCGGCGCCACCGGCTCCATCGGAGGAAATACCCTGGAGATCGTCCGGCGGTTTCCTGACCGGTTTTCAGTGACGGCGGTCTCGGCACGGGGCAATTTGTCGGCCCTGGCGTCGATCATTGCCGAATTCCGACCGGCGGAGGCCGTCGTCTTTGACCGGGAGCGGGCCGATGACCTCGCCCAACGGCTTCCATCTGATAGCGGGGTCCGAATTCTTTACGGAACCGAGGGCTTGTGCGAGGCTGCGGCCGGGCCGGAGGTGGATGCGGTGGTCACGGCGGTGGTCGGAGCCGCCGGGCTTCAACCGACTCTGGCGGCGGTTGACGCCGGCAAGGAGATTGCTCTGGCCAATAAGGAGACCCTGGTCATGGCCGGGGACCTGGTCATGGACCGGGCGAAAAAGACCGGCGCCCCTATTCGGCCGGTGGACAGCGAGCACAGCGCCATCTTCCAGTGCCTGGCCGGACAGCGGCGGGCTGATCTCTCCCGGATTCTGCTGACGGCCTCGGGCGGCCCTTTTCGGGAGACCCCGGCGGACGAAATGGCCGGCATCCGGCCGGCGGACGCCCTCAACCATCCCAACTGGGAGATGGGGCCGAAGATCACGGTCGATTCGGCCACCCTGATGAACAAGGGGCTGGAGGTCATCGAGGCGATCCACCTCTTCGGCGTGTCCCGGCGGGAAATCGAGGTGGTGGTCCATCCCCAGAGCATCGTCCATTCCATGGTGGAGATGGTTGATGGCTCGGTCATCGCCCAGATGGGCGTGCCCGACATGAAAGGGGCCATCGCGCTGGCCCTGTCCTGGCCTGAACGGCTTCCGCTGGGCGAGCCGGCCCCGGACTTCCCGGCCATCGGGACCTTGACCTTCCAGCGGCCGGACCTCGACCGGTTCCCCTGCCTGGGGCTGGCCTTTGCGGCCGGCGAAGCCGGCGGGACCCACCCGGCTGTTTTGAACGCGGCCAACGAGGTCGCGGTGGGAGCCTTTCTATACGAGCGAATTCCCTTTCCCGGCATCGCCGAAGCCGTGGGGGAGACGCTGAGTGATCACCGGGCCGTTGCCCAACCCGACCTGTCGGCCATTCTGGACGCCGACACCTGGGCTCGGAGGCGGGCCGAGCAGGCGATTGATCGAATCGCCGGAAATTCGATATGAGCACAACGGTTTTGTCGTTTGTCATTGTTCTGGGCGTTCTCATCTTCTTCCACGAGCTGGGCCATTTTCTGGTTGCCCGGCTGTTTGGCGTCGGAGTGGAGCGCTTTTCCCTCGGGTTCGGACCGCGGATCTTCGGGAAAACCGTGGGCATTACCGATTATCGCGTCTCGGCCATCCCCTTAGGGGGGTACGTGAAGATGGTGGGTGAAGAGCCGGACGCCGAGATCGACCCCGCTGACATCCCCATCTCCTTTACCCACAAACATGTCCTCAAGCGGATTCTCATCGTCGCCGCCGGTCCCACCTTCAACCTCCTTCTGGCCGTGCTCATCTTTTTTGCCATTTTCGCCATCTCCGGCACCTACGTCCTGAAAGCCACTGTCGGGGAGGTGAAACCCGAGTCGCCGGCGGAACGGGCCGGCCTGGAAACCGGCGATCTCGTGACCGCCATCAACGGCACGCCGGTGAACACCTGGAATGACATGTCGGAGCTCATTGGTGAATCGGGGGGAGCGCCCGTCCGGATGACGATCCGGCGGGGGGAGACCACCCATCGGTTTGAAATCACGCCCGAGATGCAGGCGACCGAGAATTTTTTCGGCGAAGAGGTCCGGCGTTACCTGATCGGCATCACCTCGGCCGGGGATGTCGAATCGGTGGAGATGAGCCTTCCGGATGCGGCGGTGGGCAGCGTCGTCCGAACCTATGAGATCTGCGAGCTGACGGTGGTCAGCATCGGCAAGATGATCGCGGGCAGCCTCTCGACCAAGACCCTCGGCGGACCCATCATGATCGCCCAGCTCGCCGGCGAGCAGGCCCGGCAGGGGACCACCAATCTGGTTTTTTTCATCGCCCTGTTGAGCGTCAACCTGGCCATCCTGAACTTCCTGCCCATCCCGGTGCTGGATGGCGGCCATCTGGTCTTTTTCTTTGCCGAGCTGATCATGGGGCGGCCGGTCAACACCCGGATGCGGGAAATGGCTCAACAGGCGGGGATTTTCGTCCTGCTGATGTTGATGATTTTCGTCTTTTACAACGACATCGTCCGGATCTTCACAAGCTGACCCCGGCGCCTGCCCGCCGAACCGAGCGGGATACCGCCACCGGGTGAAGGGAGAAGTGTGAAG
>CAYNGG010000011.1:21193-24380 GCA_964396575.1 uncultured Desulfobacteraceae bacterium
GTGAAGGGTGAAACGAACCCCGTTTGAAGCTTCAAACTTCAAACTTCAAAAGAAAGCGAGCGCACATCCATGCCACACCGTCTTGAGCTGACACTGAAGCCCGATCTGCTGGACGCCGAGGGCGAGGCCCTGCGGAAAGGGGCCGGGGACTATTTCGGACTCGATCTTGACTCGGTCCGCACCGTCCAGATCCTGACCATCGACAAAGCCCTCTCCCCCGACCAGTTGGCCCGAATCAAGGAGGAGGTTTTCACCAACCCGGTGATCCAGATCTCCGACTACCAGCCGCTGGCGGTCCCGTTCGACTGGACCATCTGGGTGGGCTATCGGCCGGGCGTCCGGGACAACCCGGGGGCCACGGCGGTCGAGGCGGTGGAGGATGTCCTCGGGGTCCGGTTCGCTCCGGGCGAGGCCATCTACACATCCCGACGCTATTGCATCCGCTGCTCGGACGGGGCGCTCGACGAGGCAATGGCCCACACCGTCGCCGCCGAGCTCCTGGCCAACGACATCGTCCAGCAATGGCGGGTCTATTCCGGGACTGACTGGGACCCGGACGTCGGCATCGGGATGATCACCCCCAAAGTTATCCTCGATCATACCCCCACCGTCACCGCCATTCCCATTGATTCCGACGCTGCTTTGCACCGGATCAGTGCCGAGCGGAGCCTGGCCCTCAATCCCAACGACGTGCCGACCATCCGGGCCTATTTTCTCGACCCCGAGGTCCAAGCCCGCCGGGCCCGCCATGGCCTTTCCGACCCCACCGACATCGAGCTCGAATACATCTCCCAGGCCCGGAGCGATCATTGCAACCACAACACCTTCGGGGGCCGGTTTGCCTACCGGGAGTCCGACGGCGGCTCCGAGGAGATCGTCGATAACCTCTTCAAAACCTGCATCGAGGCCCCGACCCTAGCTCTGGCGGACCAGAAACCCTGGGTGGTTTCGGTCCTCTGGGACAACGCCGGGGTCGGCCGGTTCGACTCGGACCACTATTACGTCATCACCGGCGAGACCCACAACTCCCCATCCAACATGGAAGCTTACGGGGGAGCCATCACCGGGATCGTCGGGGTCTATCGGGACCCTCTGGGCACCGGCAAAGGCGCCCGGCTGGTCATGGGGGGCTACGGCTACTGCGTCGGTCCCCGGGATTACAGCGGGGATTTAAAACCCCGGCTCCATCCCCGGCGGCTCCTGGACGGGGTTATCGAAGGGGTTCGGGATGGGGGCAATAAGAGCGGCATCCCCACTCCATTCGGCCAGGTGATTTTTCATCCCGGCTACATGGGCAAATGTCTCGTCTATGTCACCGCCGTGGGGATCATGCCCGCCCGGGTGGCCGGGACGCCTTCCGAGGAAAAGCGGACCTCTCCCGGCGAGCTGGTGGTCATGTGCGGCGGCCGGGTCGGCAAGGACGGCATCCACGGGGTGACCGCTTCGTCGGAGGTCTTTTCCGAGCATACCCCGGCCGGGCACGTTCAGATCGGCGACCCCTACACCCAGAAGAAGATGCACGACTTTCTCCTGGAAGCCCGGGATGAGGGGCTCATCCGGTTTATCACCGACAACGGCGGCGGCGGCCTGTCATCCTCGGTGGGGGAGTCGGCCCGGTTTTCCAACGGTTGCGAGATCGAGCTGGAAAAGGTGCCCCTCAAATACGAGGGGCTCGACCAGTGGGAAATTTGGGTTTCCGAATCCCAGGAGCGGATGACCGTCGCGGTCGCCCCCGAGGACCTCGGCCGGTTCATGGACCTGTCGGCCAAGCACGCGGTGGAAAGCACCGTCATCGGCCGGTACACCGACAGCGGCGCCCTCCACATCACCTACGAGGGGACGCCCTGCGCCCACGTGGACCTCGACCTGCTCCGATCCGGCTTCCCCCAGTGGCAATTCGACGCCCATTGGAAGCCACCCGAGGCCCGGGGCCTGATCGAGCCGGTTTTGGGGCCGCCCCGGGATTACGAAACCCTCCTGACCGATCTCCTGGCCCGGCCGAACATCGCATCCAAGGAATGGATCATCCGCCAGTACGACCACGAGGTTCAGGGGGGCAGCGTTATCAAGCCGCTGGTGGGGCGTCGGCGGGATGTCACCGGCGATGCGGCCGTGATTCGCCCGGTGGTGGATTCTCTCAGGGGGCTCGCCTTTGCCCAGGCCCTTCTGCCTCACTACTCGGCCATCGATGCCTACCACATGATGGCCTGTACCATCGATGAGGCGGTCCGCCGGATTCTATCCGTCGGCGCCGACCCCGACCACATCGGCGGGGTGGACAACTTTTGCTGGCCCAATATCGAATACCATCCGGTCCGAAACCCTGACGGCCGCTTCAAGGCCGCTCAGCTCGTCCGCGCCTGCCGAGCCCTGAAGGACATTTCCCTGGCCTACGGCATCCCGCTCCTGTCCGGCAAGGACAGCATGTACGTTGACGGCCACCTGCCCGGCCGGTACGGGGAGACCCATAAGATATCGGCCCTGGAGACCATCCAGTTTTCGACCATCGGCGTCATCGATGACGTCGAAATCTGCGTGACCCCGGATGCCAAGATCCCCGAAGACCGGGTTTACGTGATCGGGATGACCCGGAATGAGCTGGGTGGCTCCGAGTATTACGACCTCTTCGGTAAGATCGGACGGAATGTGCCCCAGGTCGATCCCGACGCCTTCCTGAGGACCTACCGGGCCATTCATGATGTCATCCGACAGGGCCTGGTAGCCTCGGTCCACGGCGTCTATCGGGGCGGGCTGGGGGTTCATCTCGCCACCGTGGCCATGGCCGGAGAGCTGGGGCTGGAGATCGAGCTCGATCGGGTCCCGGCCGAGGGGATTGATCGGGATGACACCCTCCTCTTTTCCGAGTCCGCCGGACGGTTTATCGTCACCGTCGCCCCTCAACATCAGGACGCCTTTGAAAAACATTTCGACGGGCTGCCTCTCGCCGATATCGGGATCGTGACGGAAGCCCCGATCCTGTCCGTGACGGGACGCGGCGGAGATCCTCTCCTCAAAATCCCCGTAGCGGACCTGAAAGCAGCCTGGAAATCGACCTTCGCGGGACTTTGAAACCGCGGCAGCCCCAGCTCTGACGGGGGCTTTGAGTGATGAGCCTGGTTTGCAACCCGGATCTCGACAACTTCTTCATAGCCATGACCACCGACGATATCGCCAACCCCCATGACCG
>CAYNGG010000012.1:0-18288 GCA_964396575.1 uncultured Desulfobacteraceae bacterium
TTTTTGGAAACCTCGGAGGTCTCTAGCATCCCTCAGTCCTCAGCACTCAGTCCTCAGCACTAATGCTTTTCACGGTGGTGGGTTAGCCGGAGGCCAGGTCCTCGGGGATGCCGAAGAGGCGGCAGGTGTTTTGCCAGACGGTTTCGGCGAGGGCATCGGGGGGCTGGTTCCGGACTTCGGCCAGCTTCAGGAGGACCGAACGGACAAAGGCCGGCTCGTTTCTGCGGGTTTTGTTCTTTTCCGGGGCGGGGGTAAGGTAGGGGGCATCGGTTTCCACCAGGAGCCGGTCGTCGGGGATTTCCGGGACCAGGCGCCGGAGGCCGGCCCCCCGGCTCTGGATAGTGACCACGCCGGTGATGCCGATGGCAAAGCCGAGGTCGAGATAGCCGCGCAGCTCGTCCCGTGTTCCGGAAAAGCAGTGGACGACCCCGCGTCGGTCGGGGAGCTGTTCCTCCCGGAGGATATCCAGAAGGCGCCCCCCGGAGTCCCGTTCGTGGATGATGAGCGGGAGATCCCGTTCGACGGCGATCCCGATCTGCCGGCGGAACCAGTGCTCCTGGTCGGCTTGAGGGGAAAACATCCGGTTGAAGTCGAGCCCGGTTTCGCCCCAGGCCCGGACATTGGGGTCGTCGGCCAGTCGGACCAGAGCCTTGATGGTCGGATCGTCACAGCGCTTAACATCGTGGGGGTGGACCCCGACGGACGCAAAGAGGTTCGGGTGATGGCGGGCCAGGTCGAGGGCCTGCTCCGAGGATCGGCGGTGGATGCCCACCACCATGGCCGCGGCCACCCCGGCCGCCCGCATCCGGTCGAGGGTTTCCGCCCGGTCACCGTCATAGGCCCGGTCATCGAGATGGCAGTGGCTGTCGAATAGTCGTATGGCGTGTTGCTCCATTGAAACCGTTTCCTTATGCCCGGTGTTGTGGTATGCTCCGAACCGCATCGTAAGGGCGACCGGCCGGTCGCCTGATCCAAACAAAAAAGGAGAATTGGTAGCATGAAAATCGCCATGGCACAAGTCAATCCGATCATCGGGGATTTCGACCATAATGCTGACGGGATGATTGACTATGCGGAGCGAGCCCGGCGGATGGGATGCGACCTGGTGGTCTTCTCCGAGCTGTCGGTGATTGGGTATCCGCCCCGGGATTTACTGGAGAAGCGGGATTTTGTCCGGAACAGCCTGGCCTGTCTGGACCGCCTGGTCGAGACGATCCGGGGAATCGGGGTGATCTGCGGGTTTGCCGAGCCCAACCCGGCCGAAGCCGGCAACGACCTCTTCAACGCCGGGCTCCTCTTCAAGGACGGCCGACGGCTCCACACGGCCCGGAAGCGGCTGCTCCCCACTTACGATATCTTTGACGAGCGGCGGTATTTCGAGCCGGGCAGCGCCACCGACGTGGTCGCTTTCGGGGGCCATCGGATCGGGTTGACCGTCTGCGAGGATGTCTGGAACGATCCGGACGTCTTTGCCCGCCGGATCTACGACCAGGACCCGGTGCGGGATATGGTCGCCGCCGGGGCCGACCTGATCATCAACATCTCCGCCTCGCCCTATTTTCTGGGCAAACGCCGGTTCCGCCGCCACATGCTCGGAACCATCGCCCGGAAATACGGGATTCCCGTGGTGTACGTCAACCAGGTGGGGGGCAACGACTCGGTTCTCTTCGACGGCACTTCCCTGGCCTTTGACCGGGCCGGCGAGGTGGCGGCCCGGGGGGCCGATTTCGTCGAGGACCTGGTGGTCTTCGACACGGAGACCGGCCGGGGGGATCTCCATCCCGAAAGCGAGTCGGAAAACGAGATCATCCACAAGGCTCTGGTGATGGGAACCCGGGATTACGTCCACAAATGCGGCTTTTCCCAGGCGGTGATCGGTTTGAGCGGCGGGATCGACTCCGCCTTGACCGCCTGTATCGCCGCGGATGCCCTGGGCTCGGACAACGTCCGGACCGTTTTCATGCCATCCCGATATACCGACCCGGACAACTTCGAGGACACCCGGCAACTGGCCGGGAATTTAGGGGTGGACTACGAGATCATCCCCATCGACGAGATCTACCGGTCCTTTGTGAGCCATCTCGGGGGCGACCTGGACGCCGACGATCCGGGGGTTACCGAGCAGAACATCCAGGCCCGGGTCCGGGGGACCCTGCTGATGGCCCTGTCCAACCGGTATGGCCACCTGGTGCTGTCCACCGGCAACAAGTCGGAGCTGGCCATCGGCTACTGCACGCTCTACGGGGACATGAACGGCGGGCTGGCGGTGATTTCGGACCTGCCCAAGACCCGGGTCTGGGACCTGTCCCGGTGGATCAACCGGAACGGGGAGGTCATCCCGATTCGGATTATCGAAAAGGAGCCCTCCGCCGAGCTCAAGCCGAACCAGACCGACGGCGATGACCTGCCGCCGTATGAGGTGCTCGACGGGATCTTGAAGGGGTATGTGGAGGAAGGGAAGGGGGCCGCCGATCTGGTCGCCGAGGGGTTTGACCGGGAGCTGGTGGCTGACGTGATCCGCCGGGTCGATCGGAACGAGTACAAGCGGCAGCAGGCGGCTCTGGGCCTCAAGGTTACATCCAAAGCCTTCGGTTATGGCCGGCGCCACCCCATTGCTCAGCGCTACCGCTGGTCACCGTAGAGACCTCCGAGGTTTCCAGAGTTTTGGAAACCTCGGAGGTCTCTTTATTCGGGACCGGCCGGTCGTTTATTGGGCGGCGGGACCCTTTTCAGGAGAAGTCGCCGGGGCTTCCGACTCGTCATCAGCCGGGGTTTCCGCCTGCTCAAAGGCGGCGGCGATCTGGCGGATTCCTTCGAAAAAGGGGACGTCGAACCGGGTCTTGACGAGAATGTCGCTCAGAAACGTCTGCTCCCTGACCCGGGTGGTGGTGAGGAAGTAGTCGAGCCGGTCCACGGCCGAGCTGACCTGATCGGTGATGATCGGCTGGTTGCCCTCGCCACCGGCCTGCTGGAGAAAGGCCGAGAAGTTTTTCACCGCCAGGAAGGTCTCCTGGGCATCCAGGTAGAAGATGCTCGACAGGTCCCGGGTCAGGGCCGAGACCAGGGCTTCGTCGGTCATCCGGGTCAGAAAACCCTTTGCCGGGTCGGCGGCCAGGGCCTTTTCAAACATCGGCTTGCCCACAGTGACGATGAGGGTCTGGTTCTGGATTCCGACGTAGATCTGGGCCATGCCCATGAGGCTGACCACGTAGGCGTCCACCCCGTTGACCGGGGCTTTGACCACCATCGACTGCTGCTCAGGCGGAATTTTGGCCACGACCTTGTCCAGGACTCCCTGCATTTTGGCCGGGTCCCGGAGGTTGAGGGTCAAGACGAGGTTGATGTTCATCATGTTGATGCTGACCCCGTCGTAGATCCCCAGGTTGATGTTGCCGGCGAGGTTGCCGATGACTTCCGATTCCACGTCGATCCCGTAATCGGCCTTGATCCCCTCCAGGGCTGATCGGAAGGTCTTGATCTGCTCCTCCGGCAGGGTTTCCACGATCATCCGATAGTATTCTGTGGGATTGACCGCCGCGGAGAGGAGCAGCAGTGGATTTTCCGCCATGCCCAGGACCACCCGCTTGTCGAATCGCAGGTCCGATACCGCCTTGAGCGCTCGGGCTCCGGGGAGCATCCGGAAGGCGCCCTGGCCCGCCAGATCAGATCCGGTAAAATCGATGGAAAGCCCGGCGGTTTCGCAGTCCTTGAGGTTTTCGAGGTTCTTGCCGATGTCCGGCCCTACCGGCGCCGCCTCATCTTCGGCCGCCTGTTTTCGAACCATGGCCGCCAGGGCGTCCAGGTTGCCCTCGAGGAGCTTGGCCACCCGGGCAAAAGCAAAAACGCGGTTGTCGGACGGGACGTCAGCCAGGATGTCGGCCAGGCGCTTTGACTTCGCCAGGGCGGGCTGGTCCGATCGGATGGCCTGGGCCAGCGGCCGGCTGTCGCCCGCCGGGTTGGCCGTCAGAAAGACGTATCCCCCCTTTTCGAAAAAATAGCCGGTCATTTTCTCGTCGGGGTGCGAAAACCGGGTCATTCCCCCGTCCTGATCGAGGACGACCTCGGGGCTGTCCTTCCGGATTATCTCCTGGAAGCGGGTCATGACCTTGCCGGCATCCGCGGCCGGGAGGCAGAGGGCCAGATTCATGGAAGGCTCCTGGGATTCCGGGCTGACCCGGAACCCGGTCATCGCCACGCCGATGGACCGGGTCGTGTCGATGCCGTTTGCTTTCAGGTCGGTCAGGGAAAAGGGGTTGAATCCCAGCGACTCCCGGATGTCATCGATGTCATCAATGGGCTCGCCGAAGATCGTTTTCTCGGTGACCGCCAGGTGACGGTAGATGGTTTCCACCGATGGGATCGAGACCAGGGCCTGGGTGTCGGCCGGGAGCAGGGCGGCCACCTCGGGACCGCCGCCGGCGACCGGTCCGGTCATCAGGAGCAGGCCGAACAGGACGGTCATGGGTAAACCGATCAATCTGGGCATCTTGTCCTCCATAAGGTTGGGGGTTGTCTGAAACCACGCGGGTTCCATCCGACTGTCTGTCCATTCCTACTCGATTTAGACCCATAAGTCAATCGGCCACGCCGCTGACGAGGTCGTTCCCCGCTGAGGGTCGATGGGCCGCCACCTTTTCCATTGACACTCCACCCGCGTTCCCCTATACTTTCGGTCGTATTATAACCATGTTATCCTTATGGATTCCGGATACCCGACGGGGACTCAGGATGCCCGTAACCGGATGCGGGGCCAACCCCAGAGACAATTTTCGATACCGAACCGAGGCCATGAAAGACCGATATAAGAGCAAGGGACAATTGATCAGCGAGCTGGAAGGCCTCAGACGCCGGGTGGGCGAGCTGGAGGTCCTGGAAAAGGAGCTGGACAACGAGCAGCGGTGGCCGGAAAAGGCGCTTCACGAGACCGAGAAACGCTATCAGGCCCTTCTGGAGACCAACCTGTACGCCATCATGGAGATCGACATTTACGGGATCATCACCTTTATGAACTCGGTGATGTATAATGTCCTGGGCTACCGGATGGGCGAGCTGCGGGGGGCTCAGATCTGGGATCTGCTGGCCGGGGACGCTGAGCGGGACCAGCTCACTGAATACCTGACCCGGGTGGCCGAAGGAGAATATGCCCCATTCCCGTGGGTGGGGACCTACCTCCGCCAAAAGGGAGACACCGTCCGGCTCCAGGTGGACTGGAAGCAGCGAAGCGACAGCCAGGGGCGGATCACCGGCTTTGTCTCGGTGATCAGCGCGCTCCTCGACCGGGCCCCCCTTGAGGGGCTCGACGCCGGAGTCGAGGACGAGGCGGAATCCGAAGCCGATGAACCGGCCGAAGATGAAGCGGCAGAGGGGGCCATCGAGATCGAGCCGCTGGATGACGAGTCCCGAGCCGAACCGGACGGGGATGAGGGTGAGGATGAGGAAACCGAGTTTCTGCCAATGCCCGAGGTCCTTGAGGCCGAGTCTGACGAGGCTCCGGCGGGGGTGTCCCAAAAGCTCGACGAAATCGGCCGGATGATGCAGCACCTGTATTCGGACTTCCACGCCAAGCTCAAGGACCAATCCCACCGGATGGATGCCATCGACGGCCTTCGCGATGTCCTCCTGGCCGGCGGGGGCGGCGCGGAGGAAGCCCCAGCCGAGGCCATCAGGGTTCCCCGGGAGTCCGACGTCAACATGGAAAGGGAGCTCAAGGGCTTTCGAAAGGAGCTGGCACTGCTCCGGAAAGAGTTCCAGGGCAAGCTCAAGTTCGACACCCACAAAAACAAGATCATCGACAAGCTTCATCAGGACCTTCAGGCCTACAAGGGCGATTTTGTTAAAAAGTCCATCAAGACCATCATCATGGACCTGATCCAGTTGATTGACAACATTCGGAAGCTGGGGGACCATTACAGCGCCCGGGACCCTTCGGAAAACGACCCGGGAAAGCTGCTGGAGCTATTGAAAAATATCCCCTCCGACCTCGAGGATCTTTTCTACCGTCAGGGGGTCCATCCTTTCACTTGTGAAAGCGATGATTTCGACCCGACGCGGCAGCGGGTCCTGAAAACACTGATCACCCAGGACCCGGACAAGGACAAAACCGTTGCCGAGAGTCTCCGGCCGGGGTATGAGTGGGACGGACAAGTCATCCGCCCCGAAATGGTCGCCGCTTACATCTACAAGGAATCGGAGAGCGACGCGGATTAACGAAGAATGTATGCAGGGAGCCCTTCCATGAGCGGTCAGTATCAACGGATTTTTGGAATCGACCTGGGAACAACCTACTCATCCATCGCCTACATGGACGAATACGGCAAGCCGATGGTGGTTCCCAATGCGGAGAATCAGCCGATCACCCCGTCGGTGGTCTTCTTCGACGGGGACAGCATCGTCGTGGGCGAGGTGGCCAAGGAAAGCTCCAAGCTTTACCCCCATGATGTCGTCAGCTTTATCAAGCGGTCCATGGGCGAGCCCGATTTCGTTTTCGAGCATAATGGCAAAAACTTCCGGCCCGAGGAAATATCGAGCTTCATCATCCGAAAGCTGGTTCAGGACGCGGCCCAGTATCTCAATGAGGAGATCAGCGACGTGGTGATCACCTGCCCGGCCTACTTCGGGATCAACGAGCGGGAGGCCACCCGCCGGGCCGGAGAGATCGCCGGGTACAACGTCCGGCAGATCATCAACGAGCCCACGGCAGCGGCCATCGCCTACGGCACCATGGAGGAGGCCGATGACAAAGTGGTCCTCGTTTTCGATCTGGGCGGCGGGACTTTCGACGTTACCATGATCGAGATTCAGACCAACGCCATCGAGGTGATCTGTACCGGCGGGGACCACAATTTGGGCGGCAAGGACTGGGACGACCGGATCGTCGCCTATCTCACTCAGGAGTTCCAGAAGGCCACCAAGACCACCGAGGACATTCTGGAAGACGCCGACACCTGTCAGGACCTGCTCATCTCGGCCGAGCGGGCCAAAAAGGTCCTCACCCAGCGGGAAAAGACCCCGGTGCTCATCACCCACGGCGGGGAGCGGGTCAAGGTGCTTTTGGAGCGGAGGAAGTTCGAGGAGATAACCGAGGACCTGGTGGAGCGGACCGTCGCGCTCACCCACGAGATGCTCGAAGAAGCCAAGAAAAAGGGATACTGGAGCTTCGACGAGATCATCCTTGTGGGCGGGGCCACCCGGATGCCTCAGATCGCCTTGCGGATCAAACAGGAGATCAACGTCAAGCCCCGGATCTACGACCCGGACGAGGCCGTTGCCAAGGGCGCGGCCATCTATGGCATGAAGCTGGCCATCAACGAGGGCCTCAAAAAGAAGGTGGTTGAAAGCCGGTCCAAGAAAGCCGCGAAGGACGAGGACGAGGACGAGCCCGAGCTGGCCGACGTCAGCGACTTCGAGATCGACGACGTTCTGGAAGAGGTGGAGCAGCTCGTCTCCGAAGACACGAGCATGTCCCCCTCCGACCTGAAGCTCTCCCGGGTCCGGGTCAAAAACGTCACCAGCAAAAGCTTCGGGATCATCGCGGTCAACGCCAAGGATGAGGAGATCGTCTTCAACCTGATCCTGAAAAACACCGACGTGCCCAACGTCATCACCAAGGCTTTTGGCACGGCCGTCAAGGACCAGGAAGCGGTCACCATTCAGATCATGGAAAACGACAGCAGCGACGTCGTCAGCCCCCTGGATGAAGCCGTCGAGATCGGCACCGCCGTTTTGAAGCTCCCGGACGGCCTCGCCATCGATACCCCCATTGACATTACCTTCAAACTCAACGAGGAAGGCCGGCTGGAGATCACCGCGGTGGAGCCCACCGAATCGAAACGGACCGTCAACGTCACCATTGACACCCGGTCCGTGATTTCGGGTGCTGATTTCGAGCAGGCCAAGGCCCGGAGCAAGACCATCTCCGTGACATAACACCGATGCCCCGCCCGGCGAACGGCGTTGATTTCCGATCGCCGGCGGCGGAACCCTACCCTCACCAAACCACGGAGGTTATCGATTCATGGAACGGGAGAACTACTATCTGCTGCTCGGTCTGTCCGTTGACCCGCCGGAGAAGGACCCCAAGGTCATCACCGACGCGTTGAAAAAGAAGCAGGCCGAATGGAGCCGGTTCCGTAACCATCCCACCAAGTCAATGGCGGCCAAGCGGTACATCGGCATGATCCCCGATATCCGGAAGGTCCTCTCCGACCCCAAGCTCCGGCAAAAAGAGATACAGGACGCCAAAAAGCGGCTCCGTGCCTCTGAAGTTGACCGGTTCGCCACCATCGATCGGCACATCGAGATGCTGATGCGCAAGGGCACGATCACCAAAAAGGAGATCACCGCCCTGGCCCGGATCGACGAGGTCTCCGAGGACGTGATCCGGGATCGGATCAAGAAAAACGAGACGATCTTCAAGATCGACGGGGAAGTCCGGAAGCTCCTGGAGTCGGGCAAGGTCACCGACAAGACGATCACGGCCCTGGCCAAAAAGCTTTCCGTCGGTCCCGACAAGCTTCGGGAATGGATCAAGAAAACCGAAAAGGATAAGTTTGCCGAGGTGGACGCCTACCTCAGCCAATGCTCCCAGAAGGGGGTCATCACCGAAGCGGCCATCGAGAAGCTCGCCCGGATTTACAACGTTAAGGAATCGAGGATTCTCTCCCGGGTGGAATGCCCCATCAAGGCGGAGGCCCCGGCCAAGGCCAAACGGCCCAAGCCGCTGGATGCCACCCTGGTCCGGCTCATCGATGAAAACCTCAAAATTGTCGGAAAATCATCTCTTTATGAGTTCCTCGACATGCCATCCAACGCCCCGCTGGACATTCTCCAGGAGGTCTCCCGGGACAAGGAGATGGAAATCCGGCGGATGACCCGGAAAGACGCCGTGACCACCGCCTCCGGCGCCCTCGCCGGCCACTGCATCGTCGTTTTCCGGTCGAAAAAAAGCCGGGACGCCTACGATCTTACCCGGAACCTGACCCGTCTGTCGGAGCTCAATACCGACATTTCCGTGGCCAGCATCGACGGCAAGATCCGCCCGGAATACTTCGAGCGGCTCGTGAGCAAGGCCATCCGGGTGGGAATGGACTTCGAGGAGGCGGTCGAATATATCCGGGAGCAGTGCGATAAGGAAGGGATGATCATCGAGGAACGGATTCCGCTCTGGACTTTCAAGCGGGGGAAGATCGTTATCCGGGACAAATGGTCCATCGCGCTCAACCCCAAATCGCCATCCTTCTGGATTCTCGTGGCCGGAGCCCTGCTGATCCTGGGCATCATCGGTTTCGGTGTGAAAACCACCCTCGGCGTCATCCGGGAGGGGCGGATACAAGATGCCTATGACGACGTCCAGGTCACGCTCCGACAGCCGGTGCCCCTCGAGCGAAAGGAGCAGGCTCTCAAATCCTTTATCAATAAGTACGGAAACACCGAATACGCCGGCGACGCCCGGAACGACCTCAAGCAGGTCCGCCTGGAGATGGAAAAGGCCGACTATGCCGATACCATTAAGAAGGCCGAAGGCTTTGAAAAGGCGGAGCAGTTCGAAAAGGCTCGCCAGGCCTATGACTGGTATCTGAAAAAGCATCCCAAAGGCGCCAATGCGAAGGGGATTCAGGAGCGGATCGACCGGATTCCCGATCTCATCGACGACCGGGACTTCGAGCGGCTGAAGGCCCTCGACGCGAAGGACTTCGCCAGCCGAATCCAGGCCTACAACAACTACTTCCAGAAGCACCCCAAGGGTCAGCACATCGAGGATGTCCGGAAGATGATCCTCAATATGGTTGACCAGTATTTCTCGGAGCTCAAGCGCGACCTGGCGGTCTGCGAAAAGGCCAATGACTGGCGGAAGTGCATCGAGATCGCCGATCGTTTCATAGAGAAATTCAACGGGACTCAGCAGGCCGAAACGGTCAAGGGCTGGAAGATCAAGTACCGGAAACGGCTCCAGCACGAAAAGGACCTGGAGGTAATGTGGGACGCGGCCAGGCAGCGGATCGACAATGTCGATTTCGAGGGAGCCCGTCAGATCTACACCAACTATCTGGAGGCCAACCCCGAGGCCCCGGCATACATGCGGAAACGGATCGCCGCCACCGTTGAGGACATCGAGGCTCGCAAGGAGCGCTACATGGCCGAGGAAGCGGCCTGGGATAAGCTGCGGGCCTTTGCCGAGGACCGCATGAAGCCCTTGAACGAGCGGATCTCCCGGCTGGAAACCTACCTTGTCCAGAACCCCGACGGCCGCCATGCCAATGAGGCCCAGACTATCCTCGGCCAGCTCCTGGAGGAAAAGGCCAGTGAGGACGCTCGGGAACGGGCCGAGCGGGAGCAGCGGGAATGGGCCGAGATCGTGGCTTACAGCAAAAACAGCCAGGCCGGCTTCGCCGACCGGATCAGCCGGGTCGAGCGCTTTCTCGACAACAAGCCTTCGGACGCCTATCGGCAAGCCGCTCGGAAGCTGCTGGGTCAGCTCCAGCAGCAGAAGGCCGCCTATGACGAGCGGGTCCGGGCGGAGCAGGCCCGGCGGGCAAGGATTCAAAACGAGCGGAACCGGGTCAGCAATCTGGCCGAACGGACCGGCCGATATGCCGCCAACGGGGACGGCACGATCACCGACAAACGGACCGGGCTGATGTGGTCGGCCACCGATTCCTACATCGACCTCGGTCGCTGCATTGACTTTTCAACCGCCCAGGAATATGTCGGCAACCTCAAAACCGGCGGCCATACCGACTGGCGCCTGCCCACGGTGGACGAGCTGGCCGGGATCTACAAGACTCAGCCCTACTTCCCGAGCTCAGAGGCCAAGTGGTACTGGTCCTCGGACCTCATCTGGCACGGCTGGAACAAGATGGGGGTCATTGTCACCACCGCGCAGGAGACCGCCTGGAAAAAGCTCCAGATCGAGCTGAGCAAATGCGGCGCCGTTCGGGCGGTGAGGGGTCGGTAGAGTAGAATGTGGAGCCGATGAGACGAGTATGATGAGTCAAAAGCTGCCGCTCTATCTGAGTTTGATCATCTCGTTAACGATAGCGGGACCGGCTGTTGGAGATGAGGGGGCATCTCGATCACGTGGAATGGGAGGGCTTACGGAAAAGCCGTCCCGGCCGGATGCAACTTTATTGCTTTTCAAGCATATCAACGATGGCGGTCAGGCCGAGATCAAGGACGGGGACTGGCTCACGGAGGCGGACAGCTATGCGGTGTCGTTTTCCCTCAAACAACCGGCGTTTGTTTATATCTACCAGGTCGATGCCGGACAACGAATGATCCGTCTCTTTCCAAACCGCAAGTATTCGACATTGTCGAACCCGTTGGCGGCCGGAAGAGCATACCGGATCCCCGCCGCGGAAGATATTTGGTTTTTTCTGGACAAGGCGCGGGGTAAAGAGCAGATTATCCTGCTGGCCAGAGAACATCCTCTTTCGGAACCGGACCGCATTTGCCGGGAGGTGACCGATAGTCGATATCGGGCAGTAGCCGGAAAGCGGCACACGTTGCCTTACGAAAAAGACAGCTCCCTTCTCATTAAGCGCCGGTACTTTCTGCATAAATAGCCCTCAACACGCTATGGGGATGGTGGGGAGGAATCCCCCGCCGGGTCATGCCGAAAGGAAAGCGACTGGTAGAAAACGCCCGGCAGACGGGCATCAGCCCTGGCTCGGATGCGCCGTGAAAACCGGGCCAGCAGCCGCTTTCGGGCCACCGGGTCGGTTGTCCCGTATATTTGCGAGTAGATTCGCTCCAGATCCGAAGCCCGCCAGGGGGCGGCAATGACATGGAGGGTTTCCGTCAGCGGCGGTGCTGATGCCATCCTCGCTATCTCATCGAGATAGATCCAGCTATCCGGCTCCGGGGGCATCTTGATGGGAAACCGGCTGAATTGAACCGGGTTATCCCCGGTCCGCCACTCCGGTTTCGGAAACAACCGGTCGATAACACCCCGCGGGTCCTCTTGGTAAACGTAAACATAGAGGTCTCCCATATCCTTCGGGCAAAGCATGCGGAGTCGATAGTTGTCCAGATGGCTCAATTGGAGGCCATCCAGAGCGGATGAGTCGATGGGATGCGTTGCCGACGGTGGTTGATCGGCATGCTGAAACTGGAAGTGGACCTCGAGCGGTAGCTGGCGATTCATCGCCGACCGGACCCGTTCCGCTGGATCGTTATCTGCTGGGGAGTCTGAAGCCAACCGGATGGCTTCGCCATACCGACCATGGGTGAGGTGTCCGACAAGGCGATCCGAAAGGGAGGGTAAAGAGGCGAGGTATGCCCACACCCCCCCCACAAGCAAGAGGATGGCCGCTGCCGCGAACAATCCCCACAACAAGCGCCGGTTGCCGGATGGTCGTCGGAAAAGGCGATCCACAAGCAACGGCAGCTCGGACTCCCGAACTTTGACCACCGACTTGGGAGACTCCGGCACCTGTATGCGTTTCAGACGGAATTGCTCCAGCGTGAGGATTTCCGCATCTCCCCCGCCGAAAAGATCCAGGTGATGCGGCTCTACATTGGCCGACGGGACAATAAACACCCGGTCGTCATTGGCATCGGATAAAAAGCCTTTGAGTTTCAGCTCGAAGCCCCGGCCATCAACGGCTTTTAAAAACGGACGGTCATCCTGCTTGATGTCAACGACGCCGGTACACCAGATATCGCCTGAGCCGTCTGTTTCTTCGATCCTCAGCTTTCGGGCTCCGCTGATCAGGGTGAGCACATAAGCCAGATCCTGGGATTCTCCCCGGTATCGCTCGTTCGTTTTATCCCGCGTTTCGAAAACGACTTTTCGGGAATCCATTGATTCCGGTGCCAGCTTTTCAGCGGCGAGGTGAACTTCCGATCGGTTAGGGATATTCAGGCGGACCACTTCATATCCGTCCCCTGGGGAGCTTTCCGGGGGCGCCGTCAGATATCGACCGCAGCCCAGGAAAGCTGACTCCCGGGGCTTGACATTGGGATAGGCAAACCGGATCATTGGTCCGCATCCAATAGCAAGAACGAAACGGCCCACCGCCGGCTGGCTGGATCGAAACCGAGCTCATTACTGGTGAAGTCTTCCTGCCCATTGGCATCCTGGCCCAAACAGGCCTCATAAAGCATCTCCTGGGTCTTCGGATCGATGAATCGAACCCAGAGCTCCGTATCCGCCGCCAGATCAGCCCTCCATTGAAGCCGGATAAAAGCGGGGTCATCCTGATATCGACCTTCCCATCGGCACACGACGTTCAACTGGCCTTCGTCGGTGTCAAATGTCTCCGATTGCTCCGGAATGTCCGCCGCGGTAACCGCCACACCCGCCCACTGAGGCTCCCAGATCGGAGAAGCCCAGGTGATCAGGGCTTCCTTGATCTTGGAAATCCCGGCTTCGGCAGCTCCCAACAGGCGAGCCATTCCCGTAAACTGTAACGGACGCTCCGGATGTCCCAGAGCTTCCAAAAGGGCTTCGTCGGGCTGGGCGCTGAGGCGATAATCCCAGTCAAGCCGGTCTGCTTCCAGTTTCAAGGTTCGGATCTGACATGCCTCGCATCCATTTAAATGCCGTTCAACCTCGTTTCGTTGATCACTATCCAGATCACCGTAAATATAGTCAAACAGCAAGTCATCCGGCGGACAGCCAGTACCGGCAATTACCTGATGAAAAATATCCTTCGCATTTTCGAGAATGCGATCAAAATCCACTTTATCTCTATCGATCATGATATTCCTCACTTTCCGTCAACCTGTCATCCCAGACGCGATTTCACACATCGTTGAACGCGTCCGTAAATGTTGCGTTTATAGGTCCTTTGAAACGTGCTCAGGCTCTCCGTGCTGAACAGGAGCTTGCTATACAGCTCCCTCAGTGAGACCTCGTAAAACTCATGCCTCACGAAAAGTAGCTTGGAGAGGGGGTCGAGCCGATTGATACAGCCCCATAGAATTTTTCGGGTTTCGTGCCGGATGTATTGATCCTCGGGTGAGACTCCGATTTTGACATCTTTTGGAGCCGGTCCATCTTCGGGCATTTCAGTGAAGACCCGGGGGCCACCCCCGGCCTCGAGAGCCGATCGGACGGACGCTTCGGAACGACCGGTAAGGTCGGCAAGATCCGCCGTGCTGGGTGCTTCCCCCTTTTCCCGCTTGATGGATGCCGCAAGCTTTAGCAGCTCATCATCAACGGGAGGATTTTTTCGAAACAGGGTACGCTGAAGGCTGATCAGTCTTCTGGATATCATAAACCGGATGTAGTTTTCAAATGAGCCCTTGTCTTTGTCATAGTCCTGGGTATGCTGACAAAAAAGGATCATCGCTTCCTGAATCCAGTCATCCTGATTGTTTACCTTACGAAAGCTGTCCGGCATCTGGAAGAATCGTTTCAGTGCCATTTTCCGGACCTGTTTTAAGAGCGCCTCCATCCGAAAAGCTCGTAATTCATCCGAATCGGCTCCGGCCGGCTCTCCTGGTACTGGCTCCAAAGGGATATCCTTTATCTGCTCAATCAGATGCTCGTAGATACTTTCCTCCATATTCCCCTCCAGCTCTCATGTGATCATCAATACTCTTTTCACCTCTCTCCGGCCATCTTCCCAAATTGTGCATGACGTACTGTATGCCGGCAATGGGTTTAATTCAAGGATTTTTCGGTCTGTCTTCGGAATTAACCATACGAGTTTCCAATCTCGGATTATCGGTCTTCCGGACCTGAAACGCGATATCCTGTCTGGTCCTTTGCCGTGTTTATCGCCAAATGTTGGGTCGTGAGTCATTTTTTTTATATTTATGACCTAAACACCGCGTTCGCCCTGTAGGTCTCCATATAATAAGGTATGGACTTCCACAATGATCACGGGAAATCGAAACCCGACCACATTTTTTTGACCCAAACGGATTTGAATGGCGATAAGCGGTTCAAAGGGAAACAGCGGAACAACGAAGAGGCTCGAAGCTCCGTGCTCCTCAAACGGAAACCGGATTACAAAATTTTTTGACCCAAACGGATTTGAATGGCGATAAGCGGTTCAAAGGGAAACAGCGGAACAACGGAGAGGCTCGAAGCTCCGTGCTCCTCAAACGGAAACCGGATTACACAATTTTTTGACCCAAACGAATTCAGATGGCGATAAGCAGAGCAAACAGATTGAATGACAAACTCTAATTAAGTTGATCTCGAAAGGGGGTGAAAAGGAACGATCCGCTGAAAACATAGTGATAAGCTCAATCAACCTATTATTTTTTACCCAACCTATTTTTTTACAAGGAGATCTAAAATGAAAAAGATGATCATGACAATCGGCATCCTGTCCATTTTCGCAATGACCGCTACTGCTGCTCACGCAAATGGACTTGCAAAAATAATCGGTGGTGGCATTGCTTTGCAAGTTGCTGATAACGTTGGTGAGGGGCTCGGCAGAGTGGCTGAATCCGGTGCCGACTGGGCTCAGCGGGAGATATCAGGCTACAATACATATTTCCAGAGCGATCTGGACTCCACTTCCGTCAATCGAGTCAATAGTGTGACAACAAAGCCGGGGGCTTTCGTGAGTGTTGGTTCCGCGACATTCCAACATAGCCGGTTCGTTGGCGATGTGGAGCTTGAAATGAACAACAACGTTGGTCGAATTAATGCCAACCAGAATGCCTACGTGAATATCGGCAGTATCGGATTCCAGAACACCCGAGTTAATGGAGACACTGACATCTATACACGCAACCGGGTTCCCGGAGGAGTCGATGCCGGTCAGGGATCAACCGTGATGATTGGTGGTGTCCAATCCTTTTGACGAAGATGATCAGCCTTTACCCCCTTCCCCGCCGGGAATGGGGGTAAGGGCGATCGGCGTTCGACTGATATTGGGAAATCGAATCATTCGGTACGTTTCATCAAAAGCGCCCATCCAGAAAGGGGACAGCATTCGGATGTTTCAATTGATTCTTGACAAAGGAGTCCACTAATGAGATCGATTTTTTACATATTGGCCCTGGTTTTCTTTTCAACCTCCGGTTACGCGGCCGACTGGGATATGCTCAAGATCAAGCACCGCGTCAAAAGAGGGTTTGACAATAATGGTCGGGTCATTTACAGATACGTTGATGACCAAACGGTTGACCAGGAAATGCCTAATGATATCGGCAGTGTGAAACTGAATCGGCGGAGCCGTGCCCGCGAGGTCCACATCGGCGTTGATCTTCACCACACGCCAGACTTTCAACCGGGTCAAGAGTTGTCCATTGGCAATGTCGAGGCCAATGGATGCCGTTCGGTGCGCAAAGTCAACATCATTGTCGATATGGAGGAACCGATTAACTTTTAAAAGGAGCTTACCTATGAAACCCGTTCGATGGCTGGCAGGCATGTGGCTTTTGCTGATCTGCCCGATGATGATCTCGTGCAGCATCGCCCCTGAGCTGACTCGAAAGGAGAAGGAGACATTTAACCAGCCGGTTATTCCCCACTCCCGCACGTCTCCTTTTAAATCCGCCATTTCCAACCTCGGCGTGATGATCGACGTTTATGGTTTTCCCCGAAAGGTCATCCAGGGAAAATTCATCACCAACAAGACCGCGTGCAAGAACCTCCCCATCGACATTACCGATATGATCAAGACCGCCGTCAACGACATCGGTGACCGGATCACCTATGTTGTCTATGACCCGAGCTACGAGATGCACAAACATGGCAACTTTTATGATCATTACGGGTATAGCGGCCTGGCCCCCGCGAAAGGTCAATTGGTCCCGGAAATCGTTCTCGAAGGCGCCATCACGGAATGTGACGAAAACCTCGATATCAAAAGCAGCAATATCGACGCTTTCGGCATGGTTGGCGGCGGAAAATCGGAATCGGATATCGATGCCGGCATGAGCAAGGGTGAAAGCTACTCCCGACTGGCGCTGGATCTCCACATCATGGACTACCAAACCAATCGGTTGATCCCCAAAAAGCAGACATCCATGGCCGTCAATGTGAACACGCTGGAAAAAGGTCGGAGCTTCGGGTTTATGATTTACGGCAGTGGAATCGGGGTTGATGGCCAAAGGCGAGTGGTCCAGGGCAAGCACAACGCCGTTCGATCACTGGTGGAGCTCAGTACTCTCCAGTTGATCGGTCGGTATCTGGAGATTCCATACTGGCGATGCATTCCGGGGGGCAAGGAAGATCCGGCGGTTATCAACATGCTCCACAAGGATTTTCAAAGCCTCGATCCATCCGCCAAATTGGCTACGGTTCAGTACCTCCTCGGCAAGTATGGATACCCGGTCCGGGCGACCAAAAGGCTCGACCAGGTCACCCGGGCGGCCATGCAAGATTTCCGCCAACACCACGGGGGGAGCGCCACAGTCGATGCAAACCTCTATGTCGATCTCATGCTGAACATGCCCATGCCCTTTGATCAAAATCCTCAGACCTACGCGCTGCCTTCGACTCAACCGCAGGAAGCAGAGCCGGAACCGCCAACCAGCACCCAGGGCAAGCCCCTTGCCATCCAGGCCAATTTTGTTTACCGAAGCCAGGGACGAGGCCCGCTTAAACAGTTGAGCTCTGGTGACGCACTCTATTCGGGCGACCATTACAAAATCCAGGTTCGAGCCAACCAGCGCTGCTATATCTATATTTTCCAGGCTGATAGCGCGGATCAGTTTTTCCAGCTCTTTCCCTTGCGCCGCTTCAAGGGAGCGGCTTTGGAGAATACGAACCCGGTGGTGGCAATGAAACCATATACTTTGCCCGCCGCGGACAAGGCGTTTGTGTTGGACGATCAGACCGGTACCGAGCGGATCTATCTGGTGGCCTCCCTCGAACGGAGCCCCGAGCTTGAGCGTCTCTACAACGAAATCCTATCTAACCGAAACTCATTTCGATCCCGGTCGAAAATGGAACGGCACATGGCCACCAAGCGTGGTGTGACCGGGGTTCCCACCGGGCAGCCCGCCCGGATTCCCTGGCGGGAGACCGGCGATATCTTTACCATCATGAGTCAGCGCCTTGACCAAATGTCCAAGGACTGCGTTTATGTTCTGGAGTTTAATCATCGACAAACCATGTAATCGCCAATGGAACCGGTTGACAACCTTCACGGATTATTTTAAGAAAGCTGAATATGTAAGATGATAGCGTTTATGATTCAAATCGTTATCAGTCAAGACGGGCCAACCACATGGTTCGACGAACAATGCAGACGATTTCAAAAGGTTCCAGAATCCGTTTGGGTATGCTACCCATGGCCGTCCTGAAATACACGGTAAAACGTCGCCCCAAAGGGCCGGCTTACCCATATCCAATCCCAACCAACCAGAAAAAGGGGG
>CAYNGG010000012.1:18388-22646 GCA_964396575.1 uncultured Desulfobacteraceae bacterium
GGGCATACCTGTGATTTAGGCGGCGATGCCTTGAATATGAAGCTGTCCCAGCGCCGAGCGGATGCGGTCAAAAATTATCTGCTCAGGACCTTTTCTCTGTCGTCGTCCCAGCTTAAGACGGTGGGCTATGGTGAGCGGAAGCCGCTTGTGGCCAATACGGACGAGCAGGCCCGCCAGCAAAACCGTCGGGTGGCGGTCGTCAATACCCTCCAGCGGTTCAGCGGGCGGGTATCCTCCGTGCCCGAAGTCGATGTCCGGATCAAATACACCCGGAACAACCAGGAATATACGCTCCAACCCGGCGACACTTTGACCCAACAGGACAATTATGCGGTGGAGTTCACCCCTAAAACAAAGACGCATCTTTACATCTATCAAGTCGATACCCGGGGCGAGCTGGTACCGCTGTTTCCCAATCCGGAGATCTCAAATATCCGGAACCCCGTCGAGGCGGGGCGGCTCTATCAATTGCCCAGTCCCGGACAGTGGTTCTACCTCGATGCGAACACCGGCCGGGAGCACTTCATTGTCATGTCCAAGAAAGCACCCCTGGACGAGCCGGATCGGATGTGCAAGGCCATCCTGAATGGGGCATCTCCGGGCGCGCCGTCGGATGATGTGATGATGGCCAGCCGGGAACGGTCGGGCGAGACCAAGGCCCGGGGGCTCAAGGGAATTCGGAAGGACCCGGCCCAGGCAACCCCCGCCCCGGCGCCATCCGGCGACACTCAGCAGAGCCCGTCGCCCATGACGCCGCCGGATGACATGTACCTCTGGCGTTTGTCGTTCAATCACCAGTAGATCCATCAGTCACGGATATCCGGGCGCGAGGCTGCGCCGGGTCGGTCACCGGCCGAGGACGGTGGCGGCCGCCGCGCCCGGATGTTCCCACATAATTTCTTACTCGCCCGACAGACAGGAGACAAGCGAATGAGCAACCACCTGATTATCGGCCTTGGCGGCACCGGCGGCAAGGTCATCCGCGCTTTCCGCAAAGCGATTTTCCAGGAATTTCGGCAGGAGGACCCGGATGGCGTTCACATCGCCTATATCTACATGGACTCGAGCGGGGAGCTGATGGACCTCAACGACCCGACCTGGAAGGTCCTGGGCCAGAGCGTTCAGCTTGGCCAGAACAGCCAGGTCCGGATCGGCGGCGCCGATCTCCAGACCATCCTCGACAACATCCAGAATTTTCCGGGAATCAAAGGATGGATCGGGGACCGGAATCAGTGGCGGGACATCCTCAACAGCATCGTCGGGGAGACCCTGGGCGGCCAGAAACGCCGATTGGGCCGATTCCTGTTTGCCAACCGGGTAGATGACTTCAACCAGCGGCTCCGGAACCAGGTCAACAGCCTTCAGGGAACCAGCGGCACCGCCGCCATCACCTTTCATATCTGCTGCGGTCTCGCCGGCGGCACCGGCAGCGGAAGCCTCATCGACGTGATCGCCCAGATCCGCCACCTCGGGTTTCAGGACCATCAGGATTACCGTGTCATCCTCTATACCCTCCTGCCCGACGCCAATCCGCCCCAGAACTGGAACACGGGAAATTATCACGCCAACGGCCTTGCCGCGTTAAAAGAGCTTAACGGCTTGAGCATCGGTGCCCTCAATCCCCATGACCTCACCGGCTCCACCGATCGCCTCCACTATCCCGAGCCGTTCAACGGATGCTACGTCTTCACCAATCGGAACGAAAACGGGATGACCGTTGACGTTAATAAGGTCATGCCCGACATCGTGGCCGACTTCCTCTATCAGAAGATCGTCTCCACCAAGGACGTCGAGGAATGGCCCCAGCAGCTCATGAAGATGGAGAACGCCGAAAACGGCGACGGGACCCCCGAGACGGCTCCGGGAAGCAACACCCCCGAACGGAGCAAGCGGTTTCTCACCTTCGGTATCAAGCGGCTGGCCGTGCCGGAGGAGGAGATCCTCGAATACATGACCTACTCCTTCACCTCCCAGGCCGCCCTCCAACTGCTCTACAACAACTGGCAGGACGGCCTCGGGTTTCAGGACGAGCCGAGGCCGGTCAACTATTCTACTGAAGTCCAACAGAACGACACCCTCTCCCGCTGGCGGCTCACCGACGCCCACGTCTGCCTGTCCCTGGGCATCCTCGAGGCCGACGCCAACAACAAGAAATTGAAGCCGATCTCCAACGAGTGGCAGGATTACATCACCAATGCCCGGCTCCTGATCCGGGAATCCATGGAAAAGCCCACCTGGATCGACAACCTCGAGAAGATGTGCGCCAAGCGGTTTGCCGAGGAATATCGGGGCTTCGGCGTGGCCAAGTTCTACGAGACCAAGCTGAAGGGCCGGCGGGACATGGCCAAGGAAATTTGCGGATTGGTGGAATCGAACCTGTTCGACGATTGGCGGAACGGGGTCAAATCGATGCACGAGGTCAGCCGGCTCATGGAGGACCTGATTTCCACCACCGAGGACCGGATCCGGGAAATCGACGATAAACGGGCCCGTCTCGACAACAGAGCGGACAAGGCCCAGGAGCGGATCAAACAGAACGGAGCGGACTGGGCCAAGATCGGTCTTTTCGGAAAGGTGACCGGCAAACGGGATAACGTCTTTGACGCCCACGCCGGGTTTCTTCAGGAGTATTACATCTGCCGAACCTGGCTGGCGGGGTGGGATTTTGGCCGAAAGCTGCTCGAAGAGGTCAAGGAAACCCTCACCGAGCTCAAGTCGGAAGTAGATGAATCCTTTAGCCGGGTGCGGCAGGCCAACAGCCGGTTCCAGGCCAAAATCGAATCCCGCTGCAATGACGACGAGACGGAAAACCTCCGGCAGCACCTCATCCGGTATTACAGCCCCGAGCTGGTCAAGACGATCACGAGCCGGTTTGTCCGGGATGAGAGCATCCAGGGCTCCCAGACCAGCGCCGTCCGGTCGCGCCTGGTCAACATGCTGGGAGAATACCCCGGATTCCGATCCTTCAACCGCAACGTCTCATCCGTTCGGTTCATGGACACCCTCGAGACCGAATGTGAAAAAAGCGTTCAGCGGAACCACGACGCCGTCATCCAGAACAGCCGGGAAAAGCTCTTGGGGGTGAGCATCATCGAGCGGTTGAAAAACCAGTTTTCAGCCAATCCGGATGAGCTCAAATCCTACGTCGCGGACCTGGTGAAGTACGCCGGCAACTATGTCACCTTTTCCGATCTGGAACGAAACAAGCGCGGCGAGGGAATTCCCGCCTCCCCCAACTGCGTCACCGAGTTTACGGCCATCCTGCCCCGGGCCCCCGAGCACGAAGAGTTCATGAAGACCCTGAAAAAGACTCTCGTTGAGAGCCGGTCCGATCGGGTCAACATCGTCGAAACCGACGCCAAGCCTAATGAGATCACCCTCATCACCATCACCAACCTCTTTCCGCTCCGCTTTCTCAAGCCGCTTGACCATCTCCAAAAGCAGTACGACCAGCGGATCAAGGATCTGGGCAAGGTCCGGGCCACCCTGGAGGTCCACATCGAGGGCGACGGCTCCGGCCTGCCGCCCCTCTTCGTGGAATCGGTGGTCGATACCGTAACAAGGGGGATCCCCTATGTCCTCATGGCCAAGGGGATGGAGATTCTGGTCGAGCGGGAAAACCAGACCACCGGAGATCGAATGCTCTCCATCATCACCAAGGACGAGGACGGGTTCGACAACGAGCCCATCGATCTGGGGGCCTCGCTCGAGGAGGTCCCGGATAACCTGAACCCCACCGTCGTCAACCTGATGCGCGATGAGGTCGTCAGCCGGCTGTCGGGCAACGATTACAGTCACAAGGACAATCAGCAGGCGTTAATCACCACCATCGGCTCCGAGATCGACGCCATAAAGGCGGCCCGAGGCGTTGATAACGATATCTACAAGACCTATCTCGCCGGCGCCAAGGAAGCGGCCCGGATCATCAAGGGGGGGAGGTAATTCATGGCGGATCGAACCGGGAAATGCACAAATTTTGAAAATTGCCACCTGGCTGACTCAAAAGAGCTCGTTACCATACCTGACGGCGAGGAGTTTGTCTGTCCGAATCCGGATTGCGGAAAGGAGCTGATGGAAGTCAGAAAAACCAATGGTCCGGGCCGGAAGGGGCTGGTCGCCGCCGTCGTGGCGGCGGTGGTCATCGTCGGGGGCCTGACCGGGTTTTTGTTCTGGCCGTCGAATGACGGACCCGTGATTCCCGACGACACCACGGTCGTCGATGAACCCCCGGAGCCCGATGTCGGCGAGCCGCCGCCCG
>CAYNGG010000012.1:22746-24229 GCA_964396575.1 uncultured Desulfobacteraceae bacterium
CTCAAGGCCGGTGACCTCGAGGCGGCGGCCGCGGCGGTCCGCCGGCTCGAAGCAGAGTCGCCCGAAGCCGTCGAGCTCAAGGGGCTCATGACAAAGCCGGTTGATCTGGATGTCCGCTTCCAGTTCCGGAAATCCGGCCAACAGGCGTCACAACAATATCCCATTGGATCGGACCAGCTTGAGCGACTAAACCTCACCCTAACCCACGAGGACGACTACGCCCTTTTCCTGAAAGCCCCGGCGGGTAGTCCGGAGATTTACGCCTACGTGTTCCAGATCGACCAGTACGACGAAGTCTCCCGGGTCTTTCCCCACCCCGCCTACGGCGGGGGAGACAATCCCATTGCCGCCGGCGAGACCCGGCGGATACCCCCTGAAGACGGTCAATGGCTCTACCTCGACGAGCTCTCCGCCAGCGACCAGGCCATCGGCGAAACCATCCACGTTGTCGCCTCGTTCTGGCCGGCAGACGATCTTAACGAGCAGCTTGGCCGGATCCATCAGGAAACCCGATCCCAGGAGCGCAAGGCCAAGGTCCGGGAACTGGTGAGCTGGCTCAAGAAGCGGGGACAATCGGGCCTGCCATGTGTTTACTACAACGAGCTCACCTTCACCCACGACCACCCGCGGCTCAGGTAATGCGGGCCCGCGCCGTCATCCCGGTCTTCGCGTTCCTGATAGGGGGATGCAGCCCGATCGATGGGGCTGCCCCCCTCGGGCTTTTCCTGGCCTCGGCCGGGAAGATGGCGTTCGGAACCCTCCTTTGGGCTGCCGGATTCGCGGTGGCCGGCGGCCTGCTCGGCGGGATCTGGTGCTATCTCCTCTCCGCGCGGACCGCCCGCCTTCGGGGCCGGGCCCCCACGGGCGGGGCGTCCGTGGTGGCCTGGATACTCACCCCGCTGGTTCTGGCCGTCGGGCTGGGGGTGGTGGGCCTTCAGGAGGGGATCTACCGGGGCGGAGCTCACGCCCTGACCCAAAGCGACTCGGCCCGTAAGATCTACTCCTCACTGGGCGGGCTGGGGGCAGATCTCGTCGCCTTTATCTACCTCCAAACGGCGTCCCCGGACCGCTGGCCGCCGGGAACCGATACCGTGCCGGCGGGAGTCGATGCGTTTCGCCGGGGCCGATGGGAAGTCGATCTCGACGCACTCGTCCGCCGCTGGCAGCGGGATATCGACCGGGTTGGTCAGTCTGCCGTGGCCTTCATCCGGTCCGAAGCCTACCGATACCCGGCACTAAAAGATGGCATGGGCGAGCATCTGCTCGGCCGATTTCTGTCCGCCTTTTCCACCGCCCTGGCTGACGAGGGGACGCCATCGGCTGACGGAGACCGGACCATGGCCCAGGATCTCCGCCGGACAGCCGACCGGGAGGGGCTTCACGGGCCCCTGTCGCACGGCGACCTGTCCCGGCTGGTCGCCGCCGACCTAGTGGCCGAGCCGGTCCTCGGGCCGATCCTGAAAATGATCCGGGGCTCGACCCG
>CAYNGG010000013.1:0-22841 GCA_964396575.1 uncultured Desulfobacteraceae bacterium
GATCCACTCGGTAGTCGCTCAGGTCGGGATGGTCGGCCACCCGGATCGTGTCCGCTCCCCATTCGGCCAGGGAGCCCGCGGCGGTTTCGATCCCGGCGCCGATCACCAGCGCCGTGACGCTCCCGCCGTCCGCCAGGCTCCGTGCAGCGGTCAGGGCCTCGGCCGTCACTTTCCGGAACCCCTCCGGGCCCCCTTCGGCAATCACCAGTATATCGTTTGGCATGAGATGCTCCTTCCGGCTGAGTTGGTTAAATCACCCTGGCTTCTTCGTGGAGGAGCCGGACGAGGGTTTCCGCCACCTCGGCCGGGCTCTCGCCCTCGATCATCCGGCCGCCCCCCCGCTCCGGCGGGTGGGACATCCCGACCACCGTCATTTGCGGGGCCAGGGCGTCGGCGTCGAGGCCCAGATCAGCCAGGGAGATCTCTTCGATGGGCTTTTTCTTGGCCTTCATGATCCCCGGCAGGGAGGCATAACGGGGCTCGTTGAGCCCCCGCTGGGTGGTCAAGAGGGCCGGGAGGGGCGCGGTCAGCGTTACGGTGCCGCCCTCGACGGTCCGTTGGCAACGGACCCGGCCGTCGGCCACCTCAACCTTGATAGCCAGGGCGATATGGGGGATATCGAGGAGCTCGGCCGCCGCCGGTCCCGCCAGATAATTGTCGTCGTCCACGGCCCGCTGGCCGGCCAGGATCAGGTCGAACCCGAGCTTCTTTGCCGCCGCCGCCAGGACCCGGGCCGTCCCGAGGCCGTCGGTTGCCGGCACCGCCGGGTCGCTGATCAGGACCCCTTTGTCCGCGCCCATGGCCAGGCCGACCCGGATGGTCTCCCTGGCCTTGTCCGGGCCGACGGAGAGGATCGTCACGGTGCCCCCCTGGGCCTCCCGGATTCGGATCGCCTCCTCCACGGCCAGCTCGTCATAAGGGTTCATGACCCATTTGAGGCCCTCGGTCTGAATCCCGCGGCCATCTTCCGCGATTTCGATGATCGACTCGGTGGCCGGGACCTGCTTCACGAACACGATGATCTCCACGGTCGCTCCCTTCGTCGGTTGAAATTGATTGACTCCCGCCGAACCGGTTGCGACTAGACCGGCGGGAGATGATAACCCATTTAAATGACGGGGATACCCGTCGAAGCAGAGGTAAAACTAAAGGAATCGGGGGGTCTTGTCAATAAAATGTTGCGGGGCGGGGACGCGGCGGCGGGGTGGGGCCGGTGACCGGTCAGGGCGAGGCGGGAAAGCCGGAGCTGGACCGGTCCCGGAAGCCCGTCTCCCCGTCCCGGATCACCAGGAGGGCCTCCACCCGGTCGAGAGACTCGATCAGGGCGAGCCCGTCGTCGGCGCCGAGGACCATCACCGCCGTGGACAGGCCGTCGGCCAGAGTGCAGTCCGGAGCGATCACCGAAACGCTGACCACGCCGTTTTCCACCGGGTAGCCGGTCCGGGGGTCGATGATGTGGGAGTACCGTTTTCCGTCGGCGGTGAAAAAGGACCGGTAATCGCCGGAGGTGGCCATGGCCTGGTCTTCGAGGGCGATCACCCGATGGATGGACTCGGGGTCGGCCGTCGGGGACGGGCTGCTGATCCCCATCCGCCAGCGGGTCCCGTTAGCCCGCCGGCCGGCCGCCCGGACCTCGCCCCCGATCTCCACCAGGTGACGATCATGGCCGTGGGCCGTCAGGAGAACGCTGATCCGGTCCACCCCATAGCCCTTGGCGATGGACCCCAGATCCAAAGCGACATCAGCCCTGGCCCGGGTGACCCGGCGGGGCGGGGTCAGACGGATGGCATCGAAGTCCACGGCCGCCATGGCCCGCCGGATGGCCTCGGGCGGAGGGACATCCGACCGGGGATCGGACCGGCCGAATCCCCAGAGAGTGACCAGCGGGTCCACGGTGGGGTCCCAGGCCCCGCCGCTGACCCGGTGGACCTCGGCGGCGGCCGTCAGAACCCGGAAGAAGTCTTCGGAAACCGTCATCGGATCGCCGGCGGGCCGGCGGTTGAGCCGCCGGATCTCGCTGTCCGGCTGATAGGTGGACATGCTCCGGTTGATCTCCGCCAGCCGGTAATCGATCCGATCCTTGAGCCCCTCCGGCGGACGCCGGCTGACCACCGTGACCTGGTAGGTGGTCCCCATGGTCTTCCCGGTCAGAACGTATTCCCGCTCAGTGCAGCCGACGGCGACGAAGAGGACCAGGCCCAGAAGGGGAAGCAGACGGACGTTGGGAAGGCGGCCGGCCACCGTCAGCAGATCCGCGGAAGCTGCTCGCCGGCGAGCATGTCCACGATCCGGGTCCCGCCAATGGCCGTCTCCATCACCACCCGGCCGGGATGGTCCGCCACCACCCGGCCGATCAGCCGGGCGTCCCGGCCCCGTTCGTCAGCCCGGACCGTTGTCAGGGCCGTCTCGGCGGCATCGGCGGGGACCACGGCAATGAGCTTGCCCTCGTTGGCCACGTAGAGCGGGTCGAAGCCGAGGAGCTCGCAGAGCCCGGCCACCGGCGGAGCCACCGGGATCTCGGTCTCGAGAATTCGGATGCCCACCCCGGACTGAACCGCGATCTCGTTTAAGGTCGTGCCCAAACCGCCCCGGGTGGGGTCTCTTAAAACCCGGACCGACGGACAGGCCGACAGGAGATCCCGGACCATCCGGTTCAACGGGGCGGTGTCGCTCCGGAGGTCCGACTCGAAGGCCATCCCCTCACGTTGGCTCAGGACCGCCATCCCGTGGTCGGCCAGCGTCCCGCTGACGAGAACCCGGTCTCCGGGCCGGGCCGCATCTCCGGAGACCGCCACCCCGGCCGGGATGGTTCCCACCCCCGAGGTGTTGATGAAAATCCCGTCGGCGGCCCCTCGGGGCACCACCTTGGTGTCCCCGGTGACGATCCGGACCCCGGCCCGGTCGGCGGCCCGCCGCATACTCATCAGAATCCGCTCGAGGTCCGCCAGCTCAAACCCCTCCTCGATGACCAGGGCGACGCTTAAAAACCGGGGCTCGGCCCCGCACATGGCCAGGTCGTTGACCGTCCCGTTGATCGCCAGGTCCCCGATGTCGCCCCCCGGAAAAAAGATCGGGTCCACCACGAAGGTGTCGGTGGAAAAGGCGATCCGATCCCCTTCCACGGGCAGGACGGCCCCGTCGTCGAGCCGGGAGAGGATCGGGTTGTCGAAAGCCGGCAGGAGAGTCTCGGTGATCAGTTGATGGGACAGCTTCCCGCCGCTGCCGTGGTCCAGAAGTATCCGGGTGGATGTCATATAGCGCTCCGTCAGAAGATCGCCGGCGGCGGAATTTTCCGGCACCGGGCCAAAAGCTCCCCGGTTATACGCCGTTGGGGGGTGGTTTTCAAGGGTGGTGATGTCCGGTGGATCGCTTTCCCTCACGCCCCTTTCCGGGCTATGGCCATCCAGAGACCGGCGGCCAGAAGGGCGATGCCGCCGCGGCGGTTTAAGCGCCTGCGGGCGGCGGGGCGGACGAAAAGCCGTCGGCAACGGGTGGCGAACCGGCCGTAGAGGGCCGCGTTGGCGGCGGCCAGGGCGAGAAAGGTCGCCCCGAGGATCAGGAATTGGGGGATGGCGGGATGAGCGGGGTCCACGAACTGGGGCAGAAAGGCCACGAAAAAGGCGATCCCCTTGGGGTTGACCGCGGTCACGGCAAAGGCCCGGCCGATCAGAGCCCGGCCGCTGGCGACGGAGACGGTCGGCCCGGCGGCGGCGGCATCGGGACGGGCCCGCCACATCCCGATGCCCAGATAGATCAGATAGAGGGCTCCGACCCATTTAAGAACGGTAAAAAGCGCCGCCGAGGTCGCCAGCAGGGCTCCGAGGCCGAGAATGGACAGCGTCATGGCGGTCAGGTCGCCGAGGGCCACCCCGAAGGTCAACGGCGCCACGGCCCGCCGGCCGTGGGCCAGGGCGTGACTGATCACCATCAGGACCGTCGGGCCCGGAATCAGCACCATGATCGTCGCGGCCGCCGAAAAGGCGGCCCAGGTCTGGAGGGTCAATGGGAATGTCCTTTCCGGCCGGAACATCCGGCTTGGGGGGTAAAATAGAAATGATCGGTCCGTTCGGAAATCGGAATCCGATTGTCTTGGCCCGATATATCCGCCCTGGATTGTCTTTTCAAGAGCGAATCGGATGGCGGAACGGGCGATTGGGATAATGACCTTCCGATTTAGCGGCGGTCCAGTCAAAAAGGTAACGGAAAACCATTGGCAAAGTAGGAGATGACTACCGGATATATACTTTTGGCGTCCCATTTACGATGAAGGCATTTTAATCGATCATAGAATCAGCTTGCGGTTAGCCGAAGAAAAAACGGACAACAACCGTCGGGAAGTCGAGGGGGATAGGGTGGAAGAGACGGCCATGGGTGAGATCCTTGCTGGAGATAATTCGTATTCGTCGATGATTGGGCGACGGCTCATTGAAAAGGAGCTGATCACGGAAGCGGATTTGAAAACGGCGGCGGCCATTCAGAATCAAATTGGCGGGAAAATGGGAGCTATATTGCTTCGCATGGGCGCGGTTTCAGAAGAGGCTTTGCTCCAGGTCTTATCGACGGTATTGAGTATCCCGGTAGCGGAGCCCGATGATCTGCCGTCCGATCCCGAAGTCTATATGGATGCCATGGAGCAAAGCGGCATCGCATTGGATTGGTATCTGGATCAGGACGCATTGATTTGGCTCACGCTGAGCGGAGAGGTCAAGTGCATCGCCAGGGATCTCTTTGACGGGACGATCGGCGAGGTGCTGAATTCTGTGTTCCCGGATCGAAACGTGGTGTTTTGTTTAATCCGGAATTACGACCTGGAGCGTGAGCTGGAGGCGGTCTCCCGTGCCGGGGCAACGACGCCGCTGACAAATCATGACATCGACCAGTTGAAAGAAATCGCCCAGGAAGCGCCGATCATTGAGCTTGTCAATAATCTGCTTTCTCAAGCATTTGAACAATCCGCGTCGGATATCCATCTGGAGCCCGGCGACCACCAGTTTAAAGTACGGTTTCGAATTGACGGAATTTTGCACACACGGTTTTCGGTGCCAAAGGATCGTTTTGCCGCCGTTACGTCCAGGATCAAGCTGATATCGGGATTAGATATCGCGGAGCGGCGTCTTCCCCAGGATGGGCACCTGAGCACCCGGCTGAGCGGCAATCTTGTCGATATTCGGGTTTCGACGGTGCCGGGTGTGTATGGAGAATCCGTGGTACTTCGGCTTTTGCCGAAGGATGGCCGACACCTTTACCTCGATCAGCTCGGATTGGACCCGGACCGCCTTAAACGGTTTGTCGAATGGATCAATGGTCCGCACGGAATTATCCTGGTGACCGGCCCAACGGGCTCCGGGAAAACGACGACGTTGTATGCCGCATTGGAAGCGATCAACGATCATCATAAGAAAATCATCACGGTTGAAGATCCCGTTGAATATCCTTTGGAGGAGGTTACTCAGATTCAAGTGCATACGGAAATCGGGTACTCCTTCGCCCGGGCTTTGCGTTCAATTTTACGACAGGACCCGGATATCATTTTGATCGGGGAAATCCGGGATAAGGAGACAGCGGAGATCGCCATCCAGGCATCCTTGACGGGCCATCTGGTCCTATCGACCTTGCATACCACTGACGCGGTGAGCGCTTTTACGCGATTGATCGACATGGGCGTCGAGCCGTTCATGGTTGTCGCGGCGGTAAGAGCCGTTATTGCTCAGAGGTTGCCGCGGCGGCTGTGCAAAGCGTGCGCCGAGCCTTCCGAGCCCATCGATGGCGTCAATAAGGCGATCCAATCGTCTCTCTCGAAATTTACCCGAGACGCCGTCCCCCAGTGGAAAGCTCCTCGAGGATGCGCGCAATGTCAAGATGTCGGATACCGGGGTCGGGAAGGGATATTTGAGCTGCTCGAGATCACTCCCGACTTACAAGACATGATTCTGAAAAACCGCTCCGCGGAGGAAATCAGGCGCCAGGCGATGAAGGATGGCTTTCAAACCCTTCGGGACCATGGCATGTTAAAAGCATGGCAGGGAATCACTAGCATCGAAGAGGTGCTCCGGGTTACGTCTGAGTAAGCGCGGTGTATGATGCGATATTTCTATAGAGCGCTGAATGGAGACGGGAATGAGGTGACCGGCACCGTTGAGGCCCCTGGCTCGCGGGCCGCCATCAGAAAACTGAAGGGGCGGGGCCTCACGGTCGTTGAAATATCCGGAAAATCGCCCGGTCAGTCTTATATCTGGATGAAACCACCCGGCTCAAGAGAGATAAAGCTGATTTTTCAAGAAATGTGCATCTTGCTGGAATCCGGCGTGACCTTGAAGGAGGCCGTTCAGTCCTTGGCGGAATCTTGTGGTAATCCATACCTGTCCAGAGAATTGGTTAGCGTGTCCGATGCGGTTCGCCGGGGCATTTCCTTTTCCGAGGCATTGAATGGCTCCAGGCTCCGGCTGCCATCCTATTTTCAGCCGCTCATTGAGACAGGCGAGCTAACGGGACGCCTGGCCAGGTCGATGCGTGATGGCATATCCCAATGGGAATACGACGTCCAGTCGGCCAGCGAATTTCGCAATGCCTTGATTTATCCATGTATATTGGTCTTTTCCGGTATTGTTGCCGTCACGTTGATCTTCACCCTGGTCGTCCCGCGTTTTGAAAAAATGCTGAGCCGCACGGAGGACATTCCGCTGTTGTCGAAAGCGGTCCTCGGTGTAGGGGTTTTTTTTAGAAATAATATTGAATGGATCGGGGTCCTGGCTGTTGGACTAATTTTTTTGCTGAGCATCGCCTACTGGCAACATAAGGATCTGCTAAAAGGACTGAAACGTTTGCTTTATCAGATCCCCCTTTTTCGAAAATGGATCTTTGAAAATGAGATCGCCAGTTGGTCTTCGACCATGGCGGTGCTTTTGGTAAATCGGGTCCCTCTTCTGTCATCTCTTGAGATGGCTCAGCGACGAGTGACCTTGTCGCCACTCCATGCCCGCCTGTCTCATGTCGCAAGATCCGTGAAAAATGGCGGTTCACTATCCGAATCCCTGCGGGAAATGGATGCGATTTCAGCCACTGGATATAACCTTATGCGGGTTGGGGAGCGGTCCGGCGAGCTCGCGGAGATGTTCCGGGTGCTGGCGTCACTCTACAAAGAATCGGGCCGCAATCGGACTCGGGTATTTCTAATCATCTTGGAGCCGGTATCGATTTTGGTAATCGGCGTGTTTGTCGGGCTCATTATGGCGGGGGTCGTTTTGGCAATCACAAGCACCTATGAAGTCTTGAGATAGCGGAAATCGACTGGTCGGACTCCGCGGTCAATGGGTTCAAGGGGGGAAGCAGAAATGGCATGGATAGCAAAAAAGCGATCACTTATGAGGCGGATGAGTGGATTTACGCTTCTCGAAATGCTGGTTGTACTGGTGATCCTTGGGTTGATGGCCGGACTCGTCGGCCCGCGGCTGTTCGCGAAATCGGATGAGTCCAAAGTCAAAATCGCGGAAGTGCAGATCAAAATGATCAAAGGCGCGATTCATACCCTGCGGCTGGATATCGGCCGTTTTCCTTCAAATGATGAAGGGCTGAAAATACTGTATCACCCGACAACCGACGATAGCATCCGTATGCTATGGAAAGGCCCGTATCTGGATGAGGAGATCCCTCTGGACCCCTGGGGCCGGACCTATCGATATAGCGTGCCCGGAAGTGACGGCCAGCCGTTCGCCCTCTATTCACTGGGCGCCGATGGAGAGCGTGCCGGCCATGGCATTGATTCCGATATCGGCTATCTTCCGCCGTTGCAATGAGGTTTTGAACGACCCGGCCGATCATGAACGCCGAAAACGGAATGCCTCGACAGGCTATTCGATTTTCGAGGTTATGGCCGTTTTGCTGCTGATGGCGCTTCTTGCCGGTGTGGCCATTCCTCGACTGACGACGATGCATCGGGCCTTCAAGTGGTCTCATGAGCGAGACGAGGTGATCCAATGTATCGAGCGGCTCGGTTTTATCGCTTTTAATGAACGTCGGCGTTTGGTCCTGAAGTCGTATCCGTCCGAGGAGCCGGCCGATTTTCCGTTAGAGCTGCCTGACGGATGGACCCTAAAAGCCGATCCGCCGGTGATCTATAACGCCAAGGGGGTCTGCCTGGGAGGACAACTGCAATTGAAGCATAATAATCGGGTGGTCTTCTTGAGAGCTAAACCGCCTCTGGGCATTTTAGAGCGGATTGAGAGATGAAACCAATAAAGCGGAAACGCTTGAAAGCCGATTGGAGTGATTGCGCTTGAGATCCGGGGGTTTTTCGGTGCTCGAAGCCATAGTCGCCGTTGCGATGATGGCAACCGTCGGCATGGCTGTCTTTGCATGGATTCACCAATGTCTGGATACCCTTTATCGCATCAGGCAAGATGAAGAGAGAAGTGAAGCCATCCAGAATGCAATCGATTTCATGGCCGGCGTCAATCCCATGGAGACTCCGGCGGGGGAGTCGTCGCTTGGCCCCTATTCAATCCGATGGACCTCGTGCCTGGTGGAGCCGATCCGACCCGGCATCCGGGGACAATCGGCCAGGGGATTATACCGAATCGGACTCTACGATGCATCCATTGAAATCGTTACGGAAAAACAAAAGGTTGCCGATTTCGTTCTCCGCCAGGCCGGATACCGGCGGGTACGGAATTACCGGATTCAGTTTTAGGCACAGCGGTTCAAAGGGCTTCACCCTGATGGAGGTTCTGGTCGTCATTTTGTTGGTGAGCTTGATGAGTGGAGTGCTGACGCAAGCGGGAATTCAGGTCCTCAAATTGCGCAAATGGTTTCTGCTTGTATCCCACAACCAGACGGCAAGCCGTCTCCAAAGCCATTGGTTCCGGAGCGTGACAGCCGCGCTGACACCCGGTCGTCAGAATGATGGTACGGTTTTTTCCGGTCGTTCCGATCACTTCGAGGGGATGACATTGAGCTCATTAACCCAGGCAACCGGAATACCGGTCCGGGCCGCGCTCGACCTGATCTCCCGTGATGGATCGACGGTCCTGCGTTATCGCCAAGATGACGGGACGGAATGGGAGATCGGGCGGTGGGACGCGAGCCATGCCGGTTTTTTATATTTGGATGCCGGTGGAAGGGGGCATACCGAATGGCCATCCGGAGACGATGCCCCCCAGCTTCCCGAAGCGATACTGCTTCGGGTGGAAACCGAGAAAACGCCGATTGTTCGATATGTCGATATACCGGGGCGAAAAGATCTCAGGCCCCAGGTCGGTGGACTTCTGTATTGACTGGTAATGTCATGGGCGAGACACGGGGAGCCGTTTACGCTCCGCATAATGGCGGATTTGTGCTGGTGGCGACGTTGTGGATGCTTTCCGCAATCGTTCTGGCGACGGGTTTTTTCGCGATCTGGACTCAGCGAGTGTTGGATCTCGCCGTTGACAAGCAAGCGGAGCTTCGCGCGGAAATCGAGATGAACAGTACCCGATCCGCCATTTTATACTTACTCGCAACCCGACCCAAAAGCTATGCCGGCGTTGTTTTAAAGACGCCGACTTCCGATAGGGAGCCGGGGATGGAGGGTGATCCCTTCAGGTCCGCCGCCGAGCCGACGGGGCCGATCCTCCCCCTGGATGATTCTCCCTGCTTCGGTTTCGGTGATGTCAGGTTTTCCGTTCAGGATGAGCGGGGACTGGTCGGATTGAATGGATTTCAGCGACGGCCCATCGAGCGGCTGTTGGGCCTTTTGGGCGTCCGTTCGGACCAACAAGGTCCGCTGTTGGACAAGCTGCTCGATTATATCGATCCGGATGACCTGCGCAGGCTCAATGGTGCCGAAACGGAGACGTACAGCAGAGAACATCGCCCGCCACCTCCCAATCGCTTTCTGATAACAAGCCGGGAAGCCGCCAATGTCCTGGGTTGGAGCAAGGTGGACAACCTGTGGGATCAGGATCATCTCCCCCGGTTGACTACCGTTGCATGCAGCGGGGTGCCGAATTTCAATCTGGCGCCGCTAAAGGTGCTTCAGACCATACCGGGAATTGATCATCTGACGGCCTTACGCATGATCGAATCCCGGAAGAAAAGACCCTTTCGCGAAGCCCGGGATATCTATCGGTTCGTCCGAACGGCGCGGACTCTCAATCCGTTGGAAATGGCGTTTTGGCCTTCTCCTTTTATGCGTCTTCGCATTTGGCCCGAAAACGGGAAACGGATGAAAGTCATTCATGTCCGGTTGACGCCGATGGCCGCCGATAGCGCTCCCTGGGAGATCGATCATCAATTTGACGTGCCTTTCCCAACGAACGGAAAAGATGCCGATTACCAAACAGTTTCCGTCCCCGCGCTTGCCAAGGCGGTATGTCCAGACCCAAAATGAGGTCCGGCGGCCAACCGGTGGGTGGGGACGGCGTCAATGGATAATATCTCGGGGCCTTTGTTTGTTCAGGTCCTTCCGGCTCGATGATCTGCCGCCCCGGGAGCGCGCAAATGCGCTGAAAATCCGAATTGACCAGTGGAGCCCCTTTGCCGTAACCGGCCAATACGTTATCTGGCACAAGACCTCCGCTCAGGTGTGGATATGGGATGAGGGAAGGCGTCGGAGAGCCGCCGAAGCCGCATCCGCGAACGGCATACGGGTCTGCCCCGAGTCGGCCCTTTACCCGGAACCCGGCACGGATCGGGTCAGAGCCCTCGCCTGCGCCGAAGGATACGACGTTCAAATCTGGCAAAAGGGCCTGCTGGCCGCTTCCCGGTGGTGGGCGGCATGGCCGGAAGACATTGATATCGATCGCTTTCTGATTGCACATGACATGAATCCGGAAGCGTTTCAGGTCGAGGCCGAAAGCCTTCCCTGGCTCATCCGGCCGCGGGGCGGGACGGGAGCAAACCGGGGTCCGCGACTTGCCGGGGAGCGGTTCTGGGTGAGGTTGTTTCTGGCGGGATATGCGTTGTTTGTCATCTGGCACGGTATTGCCGCCATTCGATGGCACCACGCCGCCGCATCCATGACGCGTCGCGTGGAAAGCCGGATTCACGAAGTGGAGCCCATCATCAATCAACGATCTCAGGCCATGGAATACCGGCAAAGGGCGTTTGCACTCAAATTTATTCCCGAATATCCTCGGCAGCTTCAGATGATGGCGGCCGTTGCGGAAATTATACCTGAAACCATTGTGATCGCGGAATGGCGTTACAATCTAAACGAGCTTACCGTGGTGCTCAAGGGACCGGATCTTGATCCTCGATTTTTCGTGACTCGCTTTCAGAAGCTTGGCTTTTTCGAGGATGTGAGCCCTTCTGGTGAGGATCGGCCCCACTACCTTGCATTGAAAATAAGGGTGGCGGCGAGGGAGAAAGAATGACCCCGACGTCGGTCTTCGAGCATGTCAAAGCTGAGTGGCGGAATAACCCACGGCTTCGGATCGGAATCGGTCTGGTCGTCTTGATATTATTGTTTTATGCCGGTTCGTCGCTTTTGGAATGGAGACAATCGCTGGCGCGTCGTTGCCGGGATGCCGCCGATCGGCTGGAACACGTCGAGTCGCTGGTCAACCAGACGGCCTGGGACAATCGATTAGAGGCGGCAAAGGCGACCGTGGTTCATCTCGAGGACCGTTTCTGGCGGGCAGACAGCCGAGGGCTCGCCCAGGCCATGATACAGAATTGGATTGACGACATTATGAGCAAGCAAGAGGGTGAAGCCGTTCGGGTTCACGTGGAGCGCGCCCAGGACCTGAATCGGATCGACGGCGTCTGGCAGGTGTCGGCGACGGTGGAATCCGTGATCGAAACTGACCGCATCCCCGCGCTTTTGAGATCAATCGAAACCCATGATCGGCTCGTCACGATAGAGCAGTTGAATCTCATCAATACCGACCGGGCGAGATTGACATTAGGTCTCAGGGCGTATTTTTTGGCCAGCTCATAGACAGCCAAGGAATGATTTTGGAGGCGTTACATGAGCGTGACATCAAAAAAGCCGGGCAACCGAATCCTTCCTATTCTCTTTCTGCTGGTTTCCGCCTTGGTCTCGTTTTGGCTCGGGCCCGTGCCACCGGATGAGAATCAAACGCTTGAGCCCGATGCGACGCCGTGGTCGCTCCCGGACCCCGATCCATCGGGCCAGCTCGACGAGATCCATGAATTCCTGGTCCGGCGCTCTCCATGGCGGGAGACCCGCCGAATAGAATCTCCGTCCCCCGAAATTTCAGGGGGATGGCGGCTGTGTGGCACCGTGCGCCGGGATAACCGACCATTTGCTTTGATAGAAGTCGATGATCAGATTCTTCGATTTCCCATAGGAGCCGATCTGCCGGGCGGGGATGTTCTGATCGGGATATCCGATGACCGGATCCAGATTCATACCGAGGCGGCTACGGAAATCGTTCCGATGTTTACCAATGACGGACTCATTTCCCAATGAGTGAGGAGCATCGACATGCAGCTCAACCGATATGCACGGGAAGGCATCAAATTGACGAGACATCCTGATCTTTTGCATGGCAAGCGGGGGACTCGATGATGAGCCATCGGGGTGGGGGGCCGGATAACAGTGGGCTACTTTTCGTTTTAGCCTGCCTGCTGCTTTTGACAATCTTCGGAACCGGATGTCTGGCCCGTTTCCCGGACGAAAGCGCCGAACGCGCCATCCGCCGGTTCCAATGGGGGGAGCCGTTGCGGCCACCCGTTTCGGAATCGAGCTCGCGGTCCCCCGTTTTGCCCCATGAAAAACAATCCATTGAATCAACCGGGCCGCGATTTTCGCGGACACCGAGGGTTCCTTCCAGTCCCCCGATGTCACCAGGGAAGCCGGCGGAAAGCCAAGCCTCGTCGTCGGCCGGGCCCCCGGTGATGGTCAGCTTTGATGCGATGGCCCTGCCGACGTTTATCAACGAGGTGTACGGAAACATCCTGGAAAAGTCTTTTGAAATCGATTCCCGATTACTGCGGAAACGGGATCTGGTCACCCTGCGAACGGAGGCGCCGGTCGCCCTGGAGCGGCTTGATCGACTGGCCCGGCAGGTGCTGGCGAATTATGGCGTCGCCGTCGAGGAACAGGGGCATTTGCTCCGATTCGTGCCGGGCCAGGGAAGATACCACGGGGAGACGCCGCTTTTGGTCAGCGGCCGGACCCTCCCGGAGGTCCCGGTGTCCCACCGTCCCATCTTTCAGCTAGTCCCGTTGGCGACGGTTCGGAATATCCACGTCGCCAACTGGCTCAGAAGCGCGTTCCAGGGTCAGGATATCGAAATATCAGAAGATCCGGAACGAAACGCCGTGCTTTTAAAAGGTAAGCCCGAGGTCGTCCAGGAGGCGCTGAAAGCGGTTCACCTGTTGGATCAGCCCTACATGCGGGGCCGACACAGCGTCCGGATCGAGCCGGTGTTTCTGCGGGCCGATGAGCTCGCCCGGCTTCTGGTCGAGGTCCTCAACACCGAAGGGTACTCAGCGTCTCTGAAGCCGTCCATGGGCAGCGTGATTATCTTGCCCGTCGACGACCTGAATGCCGTGCTGGCTTTTGCCGCCCAAGCCGCCATTCTGGAGCACATCAAGGAATGGGCCAAAAGCCTGGACCATCCCAACCAGACGGCGGGGCCGAAAGTCGGATATCATTACTATCAGGTGAAAAATACCCGTGCGGGCGAGCTTGCGAGAATTCTGGACAGAGTGCTTGTGGGGATGAGATCGGGAGAGGGGACCGCGGAATCCGCTGGAGAGATTCGAAATCAGGGGCAATTGGTGGTCGATGACGTGCGAAACGGCCTGATCTTTCAGGGAAGCATCGATCAATGGGAAGGCCTTTTAACCGTAATCCGGGAAATGGATCGACCCGCCCGGATGGTTCTCATCGAGGTGACCGTTGCCGAAATCACACTGGACGGCCGGGAGGACCTCGGAATCGCATGGATCTTAAACGATATCAGCCTTGACGATGTTAATGGGGTGCTGGGGACCATGGGAGGGCTGGGAATCGGGACGTCGGGCTTGACTTACAAGCTCGATAATGCCGGCCAGACCCGGGCCGTTTTGAACGCCTTTGCCGCCAATCGGCGGGTCAGTATTCTATCGACACCGAGGATACTGGTTAAAAGCGGCGGGGAGGCCACCATCGATGTGGGAACCGATGTGCCCATTATCACCAGCCAGAGCACCACGCCGGACCTCCAACAGAACGGCACCAGCGGGATCTTACAGGAGATTCAGTACCGGAAAACCGGGATTTTACTGAACGTAAAACCGGTGGTGCATTCAGGCAATCGAATCGACCTGGAGATTTCCCAGGAAGCAAGCGAGACCCAGCCGGACAGCTCCAGCAAAATCGATAGCCCCAGCATCTTCACCCGAAAAATTGAAACGAGCTTGGGCCTGAAAGACGGGGGATCGGTCCTGTTGGGCGGCCTGATTTCAACGACCGTCAACCGCGGCTATTCGGGGGTCCCGGTGCTGAGCGAGATTCCGGTCTTGGGGCGCCTGTTTCGGGTGGACAATCAATCGGAGGTCCACACCGAGCTGATCGTTCTCATCATACCCTATGTCATCGATGACAGCCGGGACGCCGAGGCGGTTACGGAAGCATTTAAAAAGCGATTGCGGCGGTTTTCACTCGATTCGATGGATCCATCCGGAAAAGAAAGTAACCCGCCGGAATGACACCGTGAGCTTTTCCGTCGCCGGAAACAATGGCTCGCCGGATAACCAAGGGCGTATCCCCTAGCGCGGAAAAGCCTACTCTCGATTACCATCCCGACCCCATTGAGCCCCGTTTCACAAAAGGGATACCAATGACATAACACAACCTCGAAGTGCGAGGCCACTTTTGCAATCGCGCCATGATTAACACTAAACAGAAAGGACTTTAAACAGTTGGCGGAAAAGTGAATTTCAGGCTAAATTTGCGGGGAAAGGAGAACATTATGAAAAAGTATCTGATTCCATTAGCGGCGGTGGCGTTGGTCCTGATAGTGGGAAACGCGCACGCGGCACTTGACCTCCAAAGCGGAACCACGGTGAACCGGTTCGCCAAGGAGATCGATGTAAATACTTCATCCGGCACTGCTTTGATTGACAGTGTCGCGTCCGATTTATTCAACGTCACAACCGACTTCGGATTCGGCGCGAACACGGGCGAAGAACGATATGTCCGTTTCGATCTATCGAGCGGCGCACAATTCGAACAGAATCCGATATACACATGCAACGGGACAACCGGTACTTTAGCCCAGGGAGGGGCGGGCAGCAGCTTCGTGATCTTCAATTTTATTGCGGGTTTGGATACACAAATTACCGATGACGGGACATTGACGATTGATGCCGCTACGGGAATTCGGGTTTTCAATAAGAACAGCGTTCAAATTACCTACGGACACTACAAATTTCCCTATGATGCCCAAAACCAGTCAAATCAGCTTACCACCGCCAGTGGTACGCTGATCCGATTTGTCAACGGGATCCAATGGACGAAGGATGATGTAACCACTGAAAAGATTGACGTTACAATAGGATCCAAGAATTTCGAATCCCCGGCGATTCCCGACACGACCGTGATTGGGGACATCAACATGAGCTTGGCGGCGGGAGTGCTCAAGGCGGATGGCACGCCGGTGGTCATCGGTGATCTGATCAGCGGTTCCGAATTGACGGTCGAGGGAGATTTCAGCGCCTGCCGGAACCCCGCGGATGGCTCCTATACCGGAGCGGCGCTGAATCGGGTCTTCATCGATTCCGATGGTGACGTGACCAATTGCAATACCAAAAGCTTGCCGGCTTGCAGCTTGTCCGGAACCGAAGCCATTTTCGATACCGGGGCGGACTTGACCCGCTTCGCTGACCTGTCGGTTATCTGCATGGAGGTCAACGGCGTCACGCCCATCGCGGAAGGAATCTATGAAGGCGCCTATAGCGCACAACCAGGGGCCACGTTGACGGTGGAGGATATTGATTTCGGCGAGCTGAGCGAGCTGGAAAAGAACGGAACCACGGACCGGATTACGTTTATGGTCAACAAGGACAGCAGCTATCAGACCTATATCCGCATAACCAACCCCTCCAATATCGATGGGAACGTCTTTCTCACCCTGACCAATGATAGTGGGAATACCGTCACCTTTGGCCTCGGAAACGTCACCGACGTCACCGGGGCGGCCCTTTCAGATAGCTTAGATGCCGGCGCATCCACCGCGCTGATCCCGGTATCGAGCCTCTTTTCGGCCGCCCAGTCGGCTAATCCCGGTTTCAATGTCGTCGGCAACAGCCGGATGCTCCGTCTGGATGTCGAGGCCGAGTTCGGCGGGACGGGTCTGGGCCAGGGGGTTGTTGTCAACGGCGTCAGCTCGAATACTGACGGCACCGGCTTCACCATGATCGAGTAGTTGTCGGAGGCTCGACAAGATACAGGAAAAAAGCGGTCCGGATTGACTCCTGACCGCTTTTTTTATGGAAATCTCGCGTGGGCGAAAGCCCGTATTTCGCTACCCGGTGGAAGGGTGGGGTCGATGTCCCTTACAATAACCTTTTCAGATACCCGAATAAACGAGCTTTGTATCAGACCGAAGGAGGAGATACCTATGGGCGGATACATGGTCAGACCCATTGAGCGGATAAGCGTAGGTATGAGATATCCTTATTTAGAGTTTTGAGTGAAGCACAATCGGCTGATTGAAGTGATCGATCAGCTTTCCTGACATATTCTACTTGAGCAACGGGAGGACTTTAACATGAAAAGGAATAGACGGGTCTTGCGTGTCAACATGATGCTTTTGGTTTGGGCTTTTCAGATCTGGCTGATCGCGGCCGCCCACGCCGGCGTTGTCTCCACCAGCCCGGCAAGCAATGCGGTAAATGTGGCGACGAGCATCGCCACCATCAATGTCGAATTTGATGATGACGCCTATGTCAACTACGTTACCGAGGGGTCCTTTATTGTCAAGCCCCTGACCGGCTTTGATCCGCCCGCCGTTTCCGGGGTCAAATCCTACAGCAGCCGGACCGCGACGTTTACCCTGTCGGAGAGCCTCCAGGCGGATACCGAATACAGTGCATCGATTACTCCGGATGCTTTACAGCCGGGGTATTCCTGGACCTTTTCCACGGGCGCCGGCGGGGCTCATGTCGCCCCGATCGAATCGACCAGTCCGGCCGAAAATGCCACAGGAGTAGCCGTCGATACAACGATCAGCGCAACGTTTACGGATGACTCCTACCAGACTATCGTCACCGAAGGATCGTTTGTCGTCAGGCCGTTAGGAGGATTCGATCCACCGGTCGCCGGACAGGTGGCCTACAATAACCGGACGGCGACGTTCACCCCGTCGGCGGATCTTGAGATCGACGTCACCTACATTGCCTCCGTCGCCCCCGGCGTGATGGAGACCGGCTATTCCTGGTCGTTTACCACGGGAACCGGGGCAACGGTCTCCACCGGCATCCCCCTTCATGCGGGCTGGAACCTGATCAGCTTTCCCGCGAACCGATGCTATTACCTGGCCTCCGCCGGACAACCCACCGTCAGCATGATCGACGGCATTGAATACGTCGCGGTCGATAGCATCGGAGATATTCTGACTTCCATTGACGGCCGGTACAGCTATGTGCAGGGATTCGATTCCACGGGCGCCAAGACCTATAACCTGACGCCATTCAGCAACATGCAATACATGGCCGCCGGATACGGCTACTGGATCAAGGTGAATGATGACATCAGCGGGCTGATTTACCTGGAGATCGAAGGTGATCCCGTGCCGGCGACGACCAGCATTCCGCTCCAATCCGGCTGGAACCTGGTCGGCTACCTGGGCAATACGGTCCAGTATGTCGGCACCGAGCCAACGGTACATTTTCCAGACGACCGAACCATGTCCCCCGTTGCCGACGTCGCGAGCATCTTCAACTCGATTGCGGGCCAATATTCTTATGTCCAGGGATTCGACGAAACCGGTGCCAAAACCTATAACCTGACGCCATTCAGCAATTTGAATTATGTGGGGCCGGGCTACGGGTACTGGATTAAGGTCAATGATGAAGCCTCTCCGGCCTTGCGCTGGGAATAATGGAGTGCCGAGCAATGATGGAATTCAAGTCAATCGCTTCCTTGGCTATGGGTGTGTTTCTAATGATTCTACCCTGCGTTGCGGTCCCCGCTCACGGGCAATATTTCCCGACGCCGATTCAAACGATGACCAATTGCGTCTATGTCGGGGCATTGGAAATCGGCGGGGCTCCCGCTGAGAATGGCCTCGATGAGGTCGGTGTTTTTACGGATGATGGTGAAGGCGGAGAGATCCTGATCGGGGCCGGCGTCATGGGGGCGGTTCAGCCTGGATATTACTATGTTACCGTTTATGGAGATGATCCGACAACCCCGGACAAGGATGGGGCGGTAGCCGGAGATACGCTGATTTTCAAGGTCTGGGACAGCAGCACCAGCGAGGTCCGAGCGGTCAATCCATCCCGAATGAATTACGTTGCATACACCGGCCTGACGCAACCCGTCATCCCCCCCACATGGCACGATGCCCACACTTACGGCATGTTGAACTTGACAACGGTCAGAGGGGGGGATGTTGACGGGAACGGGAATATCGAATTGAAAGACGCCCTCATTGCTCTGAAGCTTGTAATCGCGATGGATGATCCAGACCCCTGCGAATTGGGGGCCGATCTGGATGGCGATGGCCGGATCGGCCTCCAAGAGGCGGTTTTTGTCCTTTGGACCGTATCGGAAGCGAATTGATCCAAGGAAAGGGCTCAATAACGGCTTGCGAAAACCAGCATGGGCGATGTGTCGATCCGATGCGCAATGGAGCCTCAAAAGGCTTGCCGAATCAAAGCGATATTCAGAAAAACAAAAAAGACGGGAGAGGAAAATGAGATTTTTGAAAGTGATTCTGTTCATGATGGCACTGACCGGTCTTGCGGGTATCGCGACACCGGCCGCGGATGCGGCCCATTTCGAAGGGTTTCAGATGACGCCGACAAGCTGTGTTTATGCGGGCCGACTGACCATCGATGGGGCGGAAGCGGTGGATGGCGCGGATGAGGTCGGAGTCTTTGTCGAAGATGGCGCCGGCGGTGAAATCCTGGTGGGAGCCGGCGTGATGGGAGACCCTCTGACCGGCTATTACTATGTCACGGCCTATGGAGATGATACCACCACGACTGCTAAAGACGGGGCGACTGACGGGGAAACGCTGATTTTCAAGGTCTGGGATGACGGCGGCTCTCAGGAATACACGATCCCGTCAACTTCTATGTCCTATGAATCCTATACGGGGCTGACGCAACCCGTCATCCCCCCCGTGTGGACAAACGGAACGTCTTATGGGTTGTTGAACCTCGAGGTGATGACCGGTACGAATCAGCCGCCAGTGGTGTCCGATCAGGGCTTTTCGGTGGATGAAACCAGTCCCAATGGCACGGTTGTCGGGACGGTTACGGCGAGCGATCCGGACGGGGACCCATTGAGCTATTCCATTACCGGAGGCAATGCCGGCAATGCGTTTTCATTGGATTTCACCACGGGTGAGCTTTCGGTAAATGATGCCACTCAGCTCGACCACGCCACCACGCCGGTATATACCTTGACCGTCGAAGTGCAAGACGGCACGGCTGCCGATACCGCGCAGGTCACCGTAAATGTCAATCCCGCTGGCGGTGGATCTCTCCATTTCAGCGGGGTTAAGACAACGCCGACAAGCTGTGTTTACACGGGAAGAGCGGTGATTGCCGGAATGGATGCCGTGGACGGCATTGATGAAGTCGGCGTCTTTGTGAATAGCGGGGCCGGTGGAGAGATCCTGATCGGGGCGGCGGTCTTCGGCGATGTTCAGCTCGGGTATTATTACGTCACGGTTTACGGAGATGACACGACGACTCCGGAAAAAGACGGGGCGTTCGGCAATGACCCGCTGACGTTTAAGCTCTGGGATGCCAGTACCAGTCAGGAGTACTTGATCGACTCACAGGATATGGCTTATGAATCGTTTAACGGCCTGACAGAACCTTCCATACCCCCACTCTGGACGAGCGGAACAACCTTCGGGCTGTTAAATCTCGATGCCATGGCCACTGGAAATCAGAGTCCGGTGGTTGAAGACGGGAGCTTTACGGTCAGCGAGGACAGTGTGAACGGCGATGTCATCGGGACTGTTTCGGCAAGCGATGCCGATGGTGATGTATTGCATTATGCCATTACAGCCGGTAATGCGGATGGGGTTTTTGCAATCGATTCCCAGTCGGGCCAAATCACCATTAGCGACGCCTCCCGGCTCGATGCGGTGAATACCCCCACGTACACACTGACCGTGGAAGTCGATGACGGCAATCAGGCGTCCGATACGGCGATGGTGGCCATCGATGTCATACAGAGCGGCTCCGGCTCCAATCCCCCGGTCGTCAATAATCAGACCTTCTATGTCTATGATGACAGTGCCAATGGTACGCTTGTCGGCGTTGTTTCGGCAAATGATCCGGACGGTGACCCGTTGTTTTTCACCATTACCGCTGGCGATTCGAATCATGCCTTTATCATCGACGAGAACACGGGACGCCTGACGGTCCACGACCGATATCAGCTCAACTACTACACCACTCGGGTTTACAACTTAATAGTGGAGGTGTCCGATGGTACACTGACTGACACGGCGACCGTGACCGTCAATGTTCTCCGGCGTCAGACCGGCGGCGGCTCGACCAACCGGGCACCATCGATTCAAAATCAGACCTTCTCCATTGACGAGCCGATCGCAAACGGGGATCTTGTCGGCACCGTAGCGGCCAGTGATTCGGATTCAAGTATTTTATTTTTTACCATCACCGATGGCAATGGCGACGGTTTGTTTGTCATAGATCGGAATACGGGCCGGATCACGGTCCACGACAACACCGGCTTAATCGCCGGAACCGCTTATCCACTGAATGTGCGGGTCTCGGACGGTCAGCTCAGCGATGGCGCCACGGTCACGATTACCGTAAATGAAGCGGCCGGCGGCGGAAATCAGCCGCCAGACGCGCCCATTCCCCAATCCCCCGCAAACGGACAAACCGGCGTGGCGGGATCTCCGGCACTGACGACCGGGCCATTCACCGACCCGGACGGCAATGATACTCACGGGAATACCCACTGGCAGGTCAGCCGGACGGAGGATTTCTCGACCTTAGTGTTTGAAGTGATCAGCGATACGGATTTGACATCGCTTAACAGCCCCGATCTAATGCTGGATGCCGGCGCGATCTATTATTGGCGGGCGATGTTTTTCGATACGGCCGGCGCGGCCTCTCCATGGTCGGATATCGTCATGTTCGAGACCGCTTCCGCGGCAAATCAACCTCCCATTGCCGATGCCGGTCCGGATCAGATGGCACGTCCGGGACAGACCGTAACGCTCGATGGCTCCGGCTCAAGGGATTCGGACGGCGCTATCGCCTCCTATTCATGGCGCCAGGTTTCCGGCACCGCCGTGGGGCTTTCCAGCAATGGGGCAAACGCGACATTTATCGCGCCGGAAACGGATGCGGGTGGAGAGGCGCTGGTTTTTGAGCTGGTGGTGACCGATACCGGAAATCTCCAATCGGTGGATACCTGCATCGTCAATGTCAGCCTGGATAACTCCCCGCCAATCGCGGATGCCGGAGTGGATCACACGGTTACCGAAGGAACGACGGTGATTCTGGATGCATCCCGATCTTCCGACCCTGACGGGGAGATTGCCTCACGCGCATGGACTCAGGTATCGGGACCCGAAGTGACCTTATCCGACCCGACCGCCGTTAATCCGACCTTTGTACAGCCGGTGCCCACCGAGGATACGACGTTTCGGTTCCGTCTGACCGTGGAGGACGGCGGAGGACTGATGTCCTCGGACGATGTCGAAGTGATCATCCTGGATAACGGCATTACCCGGTACGCCGATGATATTTTGAGCTTTACCTTGGTGACAGGCGAGCAGTTAGGCATCCAGGGCGATGAGGGCGGTCGGATCATTTCATTGGATTCAGTCGATCCCCAGTCATTGGGCAACACCTCGAACAGACCCACGGGAACCTTGCACGGCTCGATCGATACGACCATCCGGGCGGATACATTAGGCGGTGTGGTCACGGTCCACATCTATCTCCCGGAACCGGCGGATGATGATCTGTCGTGGTTCCGTCACAGCGATTGGGAAGGATGGGCGGATTACACGGCCAATCTTAACTACAATGCCGAAAGAAACCGGGTAGAAATGATCCTGGCCGATGGGGGTATCGAAGATGCGGACGCGGCGGTCAATGGATTCATTCGGATCAGACTGATTTTCACCGGCGGCACGGACCCCGCGCCGGATTCGCCCTCGTATAGCGGGGGCGGCGGCGGGGCGGGATGCTACGTGCAAGCCGGTATGGCAAGGGATGCCTCTCGTCTATCCGCTTCAGCGGTTCCGGCCTGGCTGGTTTTTGGCGGGTTGGTTGCTTTGGGAGCTTTCAGAGGTATCAGAAAAAAACCGGCACAAAAGCAGGTGCCTGATTCAAGAACGGCTCGATAATCATTTGGTCAGGGCGGGGCAGGGATTATCAGGCCTTGATCATCATTTCGGCCACACGGCGTACAGACCTAACCCCCCTATCCCTACCCCTGTCACGCCTCCGCGTGATTCCCTAAAGGGAAGGGGGGAATGATCATGCCATTATTTCAAGCATATAAGACGGTTGATGTCACCCCCTCTCCTTTAGGCTGTGTTTTACACACGCTTGGCACCGATAAAAGCGAGGCAGACGCTTATGCTGATCAATGCCGGGGTCAACATGCCGGCCCCCCTGGGAGCGCGGGCGTCCCGCCCGCCGGGGGAGGCAGGCGCACCGATTTCGATCCCGATCCCGAT
>CAYNGG010000014.1:0-22744 GCA_964396575.1 uncultured Desulfobacteraceae bacterium
AAACTTTTCCGGATTATCGGATGACAGGTTGAGCTTTATCCGTTAAGATTGTATGCTGTTCTGGGTGCCGCGGCTCCCCCTAACTCGGAGGTTACGGTTATGCCGAACACGCTTTACTGGTTACAATGCGGAGGATGTGGCGGCGACACATGGTCCCTGTTCAACGCCGGATCGCCGGAGATCCCGGATCTCTTCGACTTGCTCGATATCGAGCTCCTCTGGCACCCGTCGATCTCGGTGCTCAGTCTTTCCGATCAACGCCGGCTCATCGATGAGCTGATCGCCGGCGAGCGCCCCCTGGATTTCCTCTGCATCGAGGGCTCGGTGATCCGCGGCCCCGGCGGAACCGGGATGTACGACGAAATTCACGAGCGGCCGAAAAAGGATCTGGTGGCGGCCCTGGCCCATCAAGCCCGATATATCCTGGCGGTGGGGACCTGCGCCGCCTACGGCGGGATCGGGGCGGACGGCGAGATCGAGGCCACCGGCGTCCAGTTCCACCGATGGGAAAAGGGCGGCTTTCTGGGTGAAGACTTCGTTGCCGGGAGCGGAATGCCGGTGATCAACCTGCCGGGATGCCCCTGCCATTGCGACGTGCTGACGGGGACCCTGACCATTCTGGCATCGGGGGCGCCCCTGGCCCTCACCGATCAACAGACCCCGCTGGAGTGGTACGGGATCATGGTCCATCAGGGATGCACCCGAAACGAATACCACGAATACCGGGTGGAGGAAAAGCGGTTCGGGGAAAAGGGCTGCATGTTCTTCTATCTGGGCTGCCACGGCCCCCTGGTCACCGGCCCCTGCAACAAAAATCTCTGGAACGGCCGGTCATCCAAGACCCGGGTCGGGGTCCCCTGTTTCGGATGCACCCGGCCGGACTTTCCCCAGCAGTATCCCTTTTTCGAGACCCGGAACATCGAGGGCATCCCCCTGGAGCTGCCCGACGGGGTGAGCCGGGCTCATTACCTGGCCTACAAGGGCATGGCGGCGGCGGCGGCGCCCATGCGGCTGAAAAAGCGCCGGACCGGAATCTGACGCCCATGGGTCGAAAACAGGTCCAGGTCTATCCGCTCAACCGGGTGGAAGGCGATCTCAAGATTCACCTCGAGATCGACGACGACGCCGTTATCGAGGCCAGAAGCGCCGGCACCATGTACCGGGGATTTGAAAACATCATGGTCGGCCGGGGGCCGTTGGACGGGCTGGTGATCACGCCCCGGATCTGCGGGATCTGTACCACCGCCCACCTGAATGCAGCGGCCCGGGCCCTGGACGATGCTTTCGAGGCCCGGGTTCCGGATAACGGCCGGCGCCTCCGGAACGTCACCTTGATGGCCGAGATGCTCCAGAACGACGTCCGGCACGCGATTCTCCTCTACATGGCCGATTTCACCCGGCCCCGGTTTGCCGATACGGCCTTGTACGACACGGTTTGCCGGCGGTACACCCCGCTTTCCGGAGAGAGCGCCCGATCGGCGATCCGGGCGTCCCGGCAGATCCTGGAGATCGTCGCCATCCTCGGCGGGCAGTGGCCCCACTCCTCCTTCATGGTGCCCGGCGGCGTCGTCTCGGTGCCCAGCACCGTGGACATCACCCAGTGCCGTTACATCCTCTCCCGGTTCCGGCGGTGGTACGAGCGCCGGATTCTGGGAACGACCATCGAGCGGTGGAGGGAAATCGACGGCGCGGCGGCCCTGTCGGCGCTCATCGACGGCGATGCGGCGGTGGCCGAAAGCGACCTGGGGGTCTTTGTCCGGTTCGCTCGGGCGGCCGGCCTCGACCGAATCGGCCGGGGGCTCGGCCGGTTCATCTCCTTTGGCGCTTTTCAGATGCCCCGGGACACCACCGTCGCCTCGCTCCGGGAGGGAAATACCCACCTCTTGCCCGCCGGGGTCGGGGAGGGAACCGCCGTGGCCCACTTCCACCAGGAGCGGATCTCGGAGTCCATCGACCACTCCTGGTTTACCGGCTATACCGGGAGCCGCCACCCCTTTGAAGGCCTGACGCAACCCTATGCCACCGGGCGGGAAGGCCCCCGGTATTCCTGGTGCAAGAGCGTCGGGTACGATGAGCGGCCGGCCGAGACCGGCCCCCTGGCTCAACTGGTGATCGCCAAAAACCCCCTGATCACCGACCTTGTCCGGACCGAAGGCCCCAGCGCCTTTGTCCGGGAGCTCGCCCGGATGGTCCGACCGGCGATCCTGATACCGGCCATGGATCAATGGCTCCGGGAAATGGGGGATGAGGCCGGCCCGTTTTACCGGGAGCACGCCCGCCATGAGGATGCCGATGGGTGCGGGCTTACCGAAGCCCCCCGGGGAGCCCTCGGCCATTGGATCAAGATCCGGAAAAACCGCATCCAGACCTACCAGATCATCACCCCCACCGCCTGGAACGGATCGCCCAGAAACGGGCAGGGCCGGCGGGGTCCCTGGGAGGAAGCCCTGGTGGGCACGGCCATTGCCGACCCGTCGGACCCGATCGAGGCCGACCTGGTGATCCGGTCCTTCGACCCCTGCCTGGTCTGCACCGTCCACGCCGCCGATTTTCGAGAAGAGGGCGCCTAACGTGGCTGCCGTGCTGCCGATCCACCGGGGATCCACCGGGAGCCCCGAGGATTTCGGGACCGCCATGGAAAACGGCGGGATCGAGGCCCTGCTGGATGAAAACCGGCTCCTTCGGGAAGAAATCCGGGTGGCCCGGGAGGCCGCCGACATCACCGCCGAGCTGGTGGTCAAGCAATTCGAGGAGACCGAGCGGATTCTCTACCGCTTCCAGACCGCCAATGCTCTCCGCCGAGCCGTCCTCAACTCCGCCTCCCAAATCTCCATCATCGCCACGGACATTGACGGCACCATCACCGTGATGAACACCGGCGCCGAAAACCTCCTCGGATACCGGGCCGACGAAATCGTGGGCGGACAGACGCCGGAGATCTTCCATTCCGAAACCGAGCTGGTGAACCGAAGCCGTCGGCTGAGCGAAAAATGGGGCCGCACCGTCCAACCGTCCCGGCTCCTGCTGGAATATGCCCTGGCCGGCCGGTCGGAGCAAGAAGAGTGGCTCTACGTGACCCGGGAGGGCCGGCCCTTTCCCGTCAACATGACCATCAACGCCCTGCGGGACCCGGACGGGACCGTTAATGGAATCCTCTGCATCGCCATGGACATCACCGAGCGAAAACACGCGGAGGAGGCCCTCCGGCGAGCCCACGACGAGCTGGAACGGCGGGTGACGGAGCGGACCGAAGCCCTGGCCCAGGCCAACGCCGAGCTCCAGGTGGAAATCCGGGAGCGGAAGCAGGTCGAGGATGCCCTCCGGGAAAACGAGCAGCAGCTCGCCGGGATCATGGACTCCATCACCGACCGGATGAGTATTATCGACGAGGACTTCAACATTGTCTGGGCCAACGACATCGCCAGACGGATGTTCGGCCGGGACATTATCGGCCGGAAATGCCATGATGCCTACCGGGGCTTCGACGCCGTCTGCACCCAATGCATTGCGGCCAAAACCTTCAAGGACGGGAAGATCCACGAGCACGAGACCGACGCGGTTGACCTGGACGGCGACCGGATCATTTTCTGGTGTACCACCTCGGTGACGGCCTGGCACAAGGACGGCCGCCCCCGGCTGGTGGTGGAAAACTCCCGGAACATCACCGCCCGGAAGCGGGCCGAGGAGGCCCTCCGAGACTCAGAGGAAAAATTCCGGAGCATCTTTGAAAACGCCACCGAGGGTATCTTCCAATCGACCCCATCCGGCGGGCTCATCACGGTCAACCCCGCCTTTGTCCGGATCATGGGATACCACTCCGAATCCGAGCTGGTCGGGACGGTCATCGACGCCAAGCACCAGATGTACGTCAATCCCCGTCGCCGGGACGAGTTTCAGGCGCTCATGAAGGCCCATGGCACCGCCAAGGATTTCGAAACCCGGTTCTACCGCCGTGACGGATCCATTATCCACGCCTCCTTAAACGCTCACGTGGTCAGGGACGAAGAAGGTAACATCCGCTACTACGAGGGGATTCTCGAGGACATCACCCAGCGGAAGCGGGCCGATGACCTCAAGATCGCCAAGGACGCCGCCGAGGCCGCCACCCGGGCCAAAAGCGATTTTCTGGCCAACATGAGCCATGAAATCCGAACCCCCTTGAACGCGGTCATCGGGCTGACCGAGCTGGTCTTAAAAACCCGGATGACCCCCAAGCAGCTCGACTACGTGGAGAAAATCCGCACCTCCAGCCACTCCCTGCTGGGGATCATCAACGACATCCTCGACTTTTCAAAAATCGAGGCCGGTCGGCTTCAACTGGAGTCGGTCCAATTCGACCTCATGGCGCTGCTGGAGAAGCTCACCGACGTGTTCGCGGGCAAGGCGGCCGAAAAGGGGATCGAGATGATCGTCTCGGTGGCCGACGACGTTCCCCGGGGCCTGATGGGCGACCCGCTCCGACTGGGCCAGATCCTTACCAACCTGACCGCCAACTCCGTGAAATTTACCGACGAAGGAGAGGTGGTGGTCCAGGTGACCCGGCTCCGGCAAGATAACGGGACGGTCCGGCTCCGGTTTACCATCCGGGACACGGGGATCGGGATCGACCGGGAGCAGATTCCCCATCTCTTTTCCGCCTTTACTCAGGCGGACGGGTCCACCACCCGTCGCTACGGCGGCACCGGCCTCGGCTTGACCATCTGCAAGCGGCTGGTGGAGATGATGGGCGGGGAGATCCACGCGGCCAGCGAGCCCGGCCAGGGAAGCAGCTTCCATTTCACCGCACAGCTCGAAGTCCAGCCAGGGGCGGCACCGCCGCGGCGCACCCTCCCCGATCCGTTCCGGGGAAAAACGGTGCTCGTGGTTGACGACAACGCCACCTCCCGCAAGATCATCAGCGAGTCTCTCCGGAGCTATGGTTTGAAGGTCGAAACGGCAGCGGCCGCCGCCGATGCTCTGGCCATCCTGGAAAACCGGACCGAGCCCGTCGATCTGGTGGTCATGGACTGGATGATGCCCGACATGGACGGTATTGAGGCCTTGCGGCGGATGAAGTCCGACCCCGAGCTGGCTCTCCTGCCGGTCATCCTCATGACCGCTTTCGGCCGGGAGGAAGTGATCACCGAAGCGGAGTCGGTCGGCGTGGACGCCTTTCTCATCAAGCCCATCAAACAGTCCGTGCTCTACGACGTGATCATGAACGTCTTCGGAGAGCCGGAGACGGATGAGTGTTCCGGCCTGGCGCATCCGCCGGCCGAGACCCAATCCCGCCTCCAGGGGGCCCGGGTGCTTCTGGTGGAGGACAACCTGATCAATCGCCAGGTGGCTTCGGAAATCCTGTTCTGCGCGGGCATCGAGGTGGAAGAGGCCACGAACGGTCGGGAGGCCGTGGACCTGTTGGAGCGGAAACGCTATGACGCCGTGCTCATGGATGTGCAGATGCCGAAGATGGACGGCTACCAGACCACTCACTACATCCGGGAGACCCTCGGCCTGACGGAGCTGCCCATTATCGCCATGACCGCTCACGCCATGAAGGGGGACCGTGAAAAGTGCATCCGGGCGGGGATGAATGACTACATCGCCAAGCCGATAAACACCGAGATGCTCTATACCCTCCTGAGCGGATATCTGAACCGGACGGCAACCGGCCCCTCTCAGGAAAGGCCGGCAGGGCAGGGGATTCCGACTGAAACCCCGCCGTCAGCGTCCTCCTTTCCGGATCTCCCCGGCATTGACGCGGCCGGCGGTCTGGCGCGCATCGGCAATAACGAGAAGCTCTTCACGGAGCTGATCGCCACCTTTGCCCGGAAATATACGGGGTTTGTCGGTGAGATCCGGGACACGATTCAGAGGTCTGAGGCGCGGTCGGTCCTGGCGGACATCCACGCGCTGAAAGGCGTTGCATCCAATATCTCGGCCGAGGCGGTGGCGGCGGCCGCGGCAGACCTGGAGCATGCCATTCGGGAAGGGGAAACCGAGCTGGACCTCCTTTTAAATGCGCTTGAGACAGCCATCGACGAAGTGCTCCGCGGCGCGGATACCCTGAGCCAGGCGCTGCCGGCGACCGACGAGCCGCCAATGGAAAAAGAGGGTAGGGGGGTAGGGGAGGACTCTCCGGAAACGCTGGGACATTCAATCCGGAAGCTGGACCGGCTGCTCCTGAACCACGATCTGAGCGCCGAGGATTTCCTGACCGAAATCCTGCCGATGATCAATCAAGCCGGCGCCCCTTCATCGATGCGCCGGGACCTGACCGAAGCCATCGGCGGGCTTCGGTTCGAGTCGGCCCGGAAGTCGCTCGAGAAGCTGGCCCGGGAGCTGGAGGTGCGACTGAATGAGCCGTCCTGATCCGGGAAGCCGAATGGGCAATCGCTCCCGAAAGCCCTGCATCCTGATCGTCGATGACGTGGTGGAGAACATCAAGGTCCTCGGCGAGGTGCTCAAGGCCGATTACCAGGTGACCTTCGCCACCTCCGGCCAGGCCGCCCTCGATATCCTCGCCTCGGATCAGCCCTGCGACCTGATCCTCCTCGATATCATGATGCCGGGGCTGGACGGCTACGAGGTCTGCCGGCAAGTCAAGGCGGACCGGAAGACCAAGAACATCCCGGTCATTTTCATCACGGCCATGAGCGACGAGGCGGACGAGACCAAGGGACTGGCCCTCGGGGCGGTGGACTACATCACCAAGCCCTTCAGCCAGGCCATCGTCAAGGCCCGGGTCCGGACTCACGTGGAGCTCAAGCGTCACCGGGATTTTCTGGAAGATCTCTCATCGCTCGACGGGTTGACCGGAATCTACAATCGACGACGGTTCGACAGCGTGATCGCCCGGGAATGGCGGAATGCCATCCGGGAGCCGGCGATCATCTCCTTGATCATGATCGACATCGACTACTTCGGCGACTATAACAACACCTACAACCACGTCATCGGGGATGACTGCCTGAAAAAGGTGGCCCGGACCCTGGCCGCGTCGGTCAATCGGCCATCCGATTTCGTGGCCCGGTACGGAGGCGAAGAGTTCGCCGCCGTCCTCCCCAAAACGGAAACCGAGGGCGCGATCCACATCGCCGAGCGGATGCGCAAAAACGTGGAAGAACTTGATATCCCTCACAAAACATCTCCCGTGGCGGATCATGTGACGATCAGCCTGGGCGTCGCCACCACCCAGCCCAATCCCGACGATAAGGCGGTCGTCCTTATCGAGGCCGGGGACCGGGCCCTCTATGAAGCCAAACGAAGCGGGCGGAATCAGGTCAAGTTCTTGATCCTCTGATCAGCGGGTAATCGCCGCAATCCCGTCACGGTCAATCTGATCGCACGATGTGCTTTGATATTTGTGGATAAAGGCATCCACCGCGATCTGCAGAATATCCTCCACGGACATCTCAAACTCGATGGTCATCTTTTTAAGCTCCTTTAACTGCCGTTTGTTGAGGTTAATGGCGATTCGTCCGCTTTCCGGGGTTACATGGTATTTTGATCTGGCCACGGCGTTAATCTCCGAATTTGGTGGAAATGGGAGTAATTGGGATTGAATGTCGGTTTTGGTTCAAATACCGCTAAAATGTCCAAATTGAACAAAAAAGCATTCAATGTAGCCATTTTCTCAATTATCGGTTGATTCGTGTCTATTTGTGTTCATTTGTGGTTCCGTATTACTGAATTGCACCACGGCGTCTCTGTACAATTATCAGGGAATGAGCTTGATAATCCCGATTGATAGCGGATTTAAACCGCTAAATACACGAAATACACGAAAAAACAAATCTGATTCGTGTCCATTCGTGGTTCCGTTCATCGGAGCCTTTTTGGTTTTAATCAAACAATCACCATCTTTGTCAATTACAAAGTCATGATGGATCTCTTGATCTGCGTGTTTCGATAAGCCTGATGACCGGCGCCATAAAAAACGATCATTATCTATGGTGACGTTTTCAATTCGAAAGCACTGAGCTGAATGGAAAGCGTGTTGATTCGTTTCTATGAACGCGATGATCCCAAATCGCCAGGTTTTCGGATTCAGGAGATTGATCTGGGTAAAGAAGCATTGGTGATCGATTGTGATCAATTGTTTGAGGTATCCGGTCAATTGGCGTGAAACCATGGATGAGCTGACGGGTTGGATCGGATTGCTTACACGAAAAGCGGGCTTGCCGACAAGCTTCGGGTTGATTTCGGGTATGCGGCGGGCTTTTTTAGGTATAAAAATTGGCTTGACAGATCAAAAACAACCCAATATGATTCTATTGGGTTGTTTTTGGGCCGCTCCCCCACGGATTCCGACCCGACATCCCCCCTTGATACCCAGGAGATCGTCCATCCTCCGGCCGATCACTATTGTGCAATTTTCATCTTCGCCAACGGAGCCAGGTGCCAAATGGAATCAGAATTTACACCCAGCCGGAATATCACGCTTCAAGAAGCAGTTGAAGAGTATCTATCCGAAAAAGCCGCTTTGGGTGCATTAAGCGAATCTACCGTGTACAACCGGAGATATGAGCTGAATCGGTTCACTGAGTTCTGCCAAGACCAAAAAATCGATAAAGCCCGCGACATCACCAAAAACACGGTTATAACCTATTTATTAGGTATAAACGTCAATAAAGCCTCAAAAGTCAGCATTATGTTTATTTTGACCGGTTTTATGGATTTTCTCGTGAATGAAGCCCTCATGCTCGATAACCTTGCGGCTGCAATCGAAAAACCCAAAATCTACATGCCCAAAACCGATTATCTGACTTATGACGAGCTGGAGCGGTTATTTGCCGCCGAAGCCAATTTTGCCCCAAAAAAGTCGGTTGACCGGAATCTTTTGCTATTTGGACTGTTTACCGATATCTGTCTGCGGGTATCCGAAGTGATCAACTTGAAGCTGGAAGATGTGCGGCTGGATCAAAAAGAGGTCTGGGTAACACGAAAACAGCAGAAAACCGATAATATTCCGCTAAACGCCGATCTGGTGGAAAAATTCCTGAATTGGTACGCGGTCCGCCCGCGTTACAAGGGAAATGATCTGCCGTGGGTCTTTCTCTCCACCCACGGCCAGCAGCTCAAACGCCGGCAGGTCCACTACATTGTCAGCATGGCGCTCCGGCGGGCGGGAATCGCCAAGCGGAAACAGGGGCCCCACCTCCTCCGCCACTCCGGGGCGAGCCTCAAGGCCCGGGCCGGGGAAAACCTGATCATGATCCAGTATCTCCTCGGCCACGAAAACCTCAACACCACCCGGCGATACCTCCACTTCAACTGGTCGGACCTCCAGGAAATGGTCGATCGGAGCCCGCTCATCGGGAAATAGACGGCCCCCGAAGCGGCTCGCGCCCTGGCATTTGATTCCCCCGAATACCGCCCCGCCGGTATAGACCTCCGATGTTTCCAAAGCCTCGGAAACCTCGGAGGTCTAATGTTCGAGGTTTTGAAAACCTCGGAGCTCTCCATATCCGGGGCAACGTCCCGGTTGGCGGGATTTCATCGTCCCCGTAAGTGTGTGTCAGGATCGGGGTACCGCTAGGGCGCCGTTTCGGATGCGGCGTCGCCGGCTGAGTCGGTTGGCTCAGGCGCCTCGGAAGCCGGCTCCGCGTCGGGACGGCTTTTGTCCGCACCGGCCGAATCCGCCTTTTCCTCGGTCTCGGCCGGTTTCCGGTCCGCATCGGCCTCGCCGGCGGACGCATCGGCCTCGGCCGCCGCAATCCGGATCGGCCCGGTCCGGACCTCGTAAGGGATGTCCTTGAGCTGATCGCTCATCAGTTGGACTTCAGTGATCTCGATCCGGGTTTCCGCCGGCGGAGTCACCTCCGGCTTGACCTGAAACCGCAGGGTCAGGATGGACAGGTCCTTGCCCCCGATTCCCCGGGCCCCGGCCATGACCACGATCAGCCGCCCGGGGTGCTTGTCGTTGACAATGTGCATCAACGAGCTGGTAGCCGGGGTCTTTTCCGCTTCCTTGAAGGTCAGAAGTTTGGTATTATAAGTCATTGCCAGCTTGACGCCGGCCAGATTGTCCACCGAGTCGATCTTGACGGGAAGCTCGATGGCCTCGCCGGGCTCGGCCTTTACCGCCGGGATGGTCAGCACGGCCGCCCCGGCTGAGCTGGTGATCAGAAAAGAACAAACGGCGATGCACAAACAGATGGTCACCCTGCGAATCATGGTTCAGAACCCCCGTCTTTTGGTTGTCGATAATCCGGCCGCGATAGCGGCCCCTTAGTAGCTTTCTTTCAATGCCATGAATCCGCGCCTTTTTCAATATCCGTCCCGCCTTTTTCCGCGCCTCCTCTCCAATTGACACCCTTTCCCTGATTCCTTATAATCCGTCGGAACGCTTGGAGAGCAACCGGAGGAACCAAATGCGGATTGGCATGGGATACGACATTCATCGGCTGGCCCCGGGCCGTCGGCTGGTCCTCGGCGGGGTGGAGATCCCCCACCCGCTTGGGCTGATGGGGCACTCGGACGCCGATGCCCTGATCCACGCGGTCTGTGACGCCCTCCTCGGAGCCGCCGGGCTGGGGGACATCGGGACCCATTTTCCCGACACCGATCCCGCCTACCGGGATATCGACAGCGGCCGGCTCCTGGTCCGATGCCGGGAGATGGTCGAAAAGCGGGGCTATTCGGTGGTCAACGCGGACGTCACGGTTTTTGCCGAGGCACCCCGGATCAGTCCCCATCGGGAAGCCATGGGCCGGAACCTGGCCCGGCTTTTGGCCATCGACCCCGAGCGGGTCAACGTCAAGGCCACCACCGCCGAGGGGCTCGGGCCGGTGGGCCGCGGGGAAGGCATCGCGGCCCTCTGCGTGCTCCTCATCGATTAACCCACGACCCCCGAGAGGGAACGCCGCCATCATGACCATTCGGATCTACAATACGCTGGGCAGAAAAAAACAACCGTTTACGCCGATCATGCCGGAAACGGTGAGGATGTACGTTTGCGGCCCCACCGTCTATGACGCCTGCCACATCGGCCACGCCCGCTCCGCCGTGGTCTTCGACGTGATCGCCCGATATTTTCGGGCGGTCGGCTTTTCGGTCACCTATGTCCGGAACTTCACCGACATCGACGACAAGATCATCAGTCGGGCCAACGAGCTGGGAATTCCGCCGCTGGATTTAGCGGAACGCTACATCCGGGAGTTTTACGAGGACATGGACGCCCTCGGGGTCCTCCGCGCCGATATCGAGCCCCGGGTCACCGACCTCATCGAGCCGATCATCGAGTTTGTCGGCATGCTCGTGGACAAAGGGCTGGCCTATGCGGTTGACGGGGACGTCTTCTATCGGGTGACCGCTTTTCCCGGATACGGAAAGCTCTCGGGCCGGAAGCTGGAGGACATGGCCGCCGGGGCCCGGGTGGATGTGGATAACCGGAAGGAGCACCCTTTTGACTTCGCCCTCTGGAAATCGGCCAAGCCCGGCGAGCCGGCCTGGGACAGCCCCTGGGGCTCTGGACGGCCCGGCTGGCACATCGAGTGCTCCGCCATGAGCTGGAAGCACCTCGGACCCCAGCTCGACATCCACGGCGGGGGCAAGGACCTGATCTTCCCCCATCACGAAAACGAGATCGCCCAGTCGGAAGGCGTTTTCGGCCGGCCCTTTGCCCGGTACTGGGTCCACAACGGATTTGTCAACATCGACCAGGAGAAGATGTCCAAGTCCCTGGGGAATTTTCTGCTGATCAGAGACGTCCTCAAGCGGTATCCGGCCGAGGCGGTCCGGCTCTTTCTCCTCTCCAACCACTACCGGAGCCCCATCGACTTCACCGACCGGGCCATGGACGAGGCGGTCCGGGGACTTGACCGGATCTACACCTTTCTCGAACGGGCGGAGGGCTGCCTGGGTCCCGAAGACGACTCGGCCCCGCCGGCCGAAGGCCCGTACTGGGACGACTTCACGGCCGCCATGGACGACGACTTCAACACCGCCCAGGGGATCGGCGCCCTTTTCGAGGCGATCCGGAGCGCCAATGTCCGGTTGGACGACAATGGAGCTTCCCCCGAGCCGGTCCGAATCGTTCGGGCCCAGATCCGCCGGATCGGCGGAATCCTCGGCCTGGCAAAGCTCGACCCGGCGGCCTATTTTGACGGCCGACGGGCTCAGAGCCTGGCGGATGAGGAGCTGGACCCGGCCGAGATCGACGGTCTGGTCCGGGAGCGGAGCGAGGCGAGACGGGCTAAAAATTTCGCCCGGGCCGACGAGATCCGGGATCAACTGGCCGCCCGGAACATCGTCCTCGAGGACCGGCCCGACGGGACGGTCTGGAAAGTCGGTGGCTGAGCCCATGTCCGATTTCAAGTTAGTCTCCCCCTTCTCTCCGGCCGGGGACCAACCCGCCGCCATCCGGGGGCTGACCGATCAGGTCCGTGACGGCAGTCCCCACACGGTGCTTCTGGGGGTCACCGGGTCCGGAAAAACCTTCACCATGGCCCATGCCATGGCCGAGCTGGGCCGGCCGACCCTGGTGATCGCCCCCAACAAGACCCTGGCGGCTCAGCTCTACAACGAGCTCCGCGGGCTGTTTCCCGAAAACGCCGTGGAATACTTCGTCTCCTACTACGATTACTACCAGCCGGAAGCCTATATCCCCACCACCGACACTTACATCCAGAAGGACTCGGCCATCAACGAGATGATCGACAAGCTCCGCCATTCAGCCACCCGCTCGGTGCTCTCCCGTCGGGACGTGGTGGTGGTGGCCTCGGTCTCCTGCATCTTCGGCCTGGGGGCACCCGAAGACTACCTCGGGATGCGGATCGACCTGACCGGGGATTCGGTCCTCGACCGGGACCGCCTCCTGGCCCGGCTGGTGGAAATCCACTATGAGCGCAACGACATCGACTTCCACCGGGGCGTCTTCCGGGTCCGGGGGGACCGGGTGGAGATCTTTCCGGCCTATGAGGAAGACCTGGCCATCCGGATCGACTTCTTCGGCGACGAGATCGAGGGAATCGCCGAAATCGATCCCCTGCGCGGGACGGTCCGCCGCCGGCTCGACAGCCTCACCCTCTTTCCCGCCAGCCACTACGTCACCGCCCAGACCACCCTCCAGCGGGCCGTGGAGACCATCAACGGGGAGCTCTCGGAGCGGATCAGCTTTTTCCGGGACGAAAACCGGCTCATCGAGGCCCAGCGGATCGAGGAGCGGACCCGGTTCGACCTCGAGATGATGCTGGAGCTGGGCTACTGCAACGGAATCGAAAACTATTCCCGCCACCTCACCGGCCGTCGGCCGGGCGAGCCCCCCCCTACCCTGCTCGACTATTTCCCGGACGACCTCCTCGTCTTCATCGACGAAAGCCACATCGCCGTCCCTCAGCTTCGAGGGATGTACAACGGCGACCGGTCCCGGAAAGAGACCCTGGTCGAATACGGCTTCCGGCTGCCCTCGGCCCTGGACAACCGTCCCCTCACCTTTTCCGAGCTCAACACCCGCCTTCATCAGGTGGTTTACGTCTCGGCCACCCCGGCCGACTATGAGCTGGCCCGGGGCGGTGACTCGCCGGTGGAGCTGATCGTCCGGCCCACCGGCCTCGTCGATCCGGCCATCGAGGTCCGGGAGGCCCGCCATCAAGTCGATGACCTCCTCTCGGAAATCCACCGCCGGATCGACCGGAACGAGCGGGTCCTCATCACGACCTTAACCAAGCGGATGGCCGAGGACCTGACCGAATACTACAACGATGTGGGCATCCGGGTCCGGTATCTCCACTCAGACATCAAGACCCTCGAGCGGATGGAGATCATCGGCGATCTGAGGTCCGGGGCCTTTGATGTCCTGGTGGGAATCAACCTCCTTCGGGAGGGGCTGGACATCCCCGAGGTCTCCCTGGTGGCGGTCCTCGACGCGGACAAAGAGGGGTTTCTCCGGTCGGCGCGGTCCCTGATCCAGACCGTCGGCCGGGCGGCCCGAAACGCCCACGGGACGGTGATCCTCTATGCCGATAAGGTGACGGCCGCCATGCAGCGGACCCTCGACGAGACCCAGCGCCGCCGGGAAATCCAGACGGCCCACAACATCGCCCACCAGATTACGCCGGCGACCATCACCAAGGACCTCCGGTCGGCCTTCGATTTCCTGAAAACAGGGACGGCCGACGGCGGCGAGGCGGGCGAGCCCTTGCCCCAGGTCGCCGAAGCAACCGCCGCCTATGGGAAAGCCGGTCAGGACGTGGACGAGGTGATCCGGGAGCTCGAAACCGAGATGGAACGGGCGGCCCGGGACCTGGCCTTCGAGCGGGCCGCCGACCTCCGGGACCGGATCGCGGCCCTCCGACGGCAAGCCACGGGCTAAAAAAAACGGGGACGGCGGAGCGTTCCCTCCACTGTCCCCGAAACAGCCGGGCCGGTCAATCGACCGACGGATTATTCGCTGTACCCGCTCCCGACGATCAGACCGCCGTCCGTCTTTTTGACATAGGAGTGCTTCATACTGCCCTTCCACATGTAATCGGCAGTCTCCTTCCCCTCTTTAACGGCCGTCACGATTGCATCGTAAACCACCTCCGCCTTTTCCTTCAGGCTCTCGCCGGCAAGGGATGGATGGACCACCAGCAGACCGTTCTCCTCCAGAATGAAGACATAGGGATCATAGTCGTTGGCTTTAATCGATTTGGCGTCTGTTCCGCCGTTGATGGCGGCGACCACATCATCGACGTTCTTCTTGGCGGCCTCTTTCCCGCCGGCGATGGCGTTGGCGGCAAGGCTCATTGCGAAAACGACCACAAGCAATACAATGGCAAGTCTCTTCATACTGATCTCCTTTTTGGTGTAATTTAGGTTGCCAGAATCGGTTCTGGGACTCACATCCACGCTAATCCGTCTCGTTCCCGGTATCCCTCCTTTCGTCGCCCTGTTTCCTGATTCACAACGGTGCCCACCGGAGCAGGGCTTTCGGCGCCATCCCGGTTTGCACCCCGCCTGAAATCTGAATCATTTTTTCATTATCACAGCCCACTCATAAAATACAAGGGAAAAAAATATATTTTTTTCGATTAAAAAATGAATGACATTTTATGGGGATGCCATCTTCCCCGTCAATATGGTATAGAAAGGCCCACCATGGACGAGCTGAGAGACAAGCTGACGGCCGCGGCCGACAAGCCGGGCGTCTATCTGATGAAGGATGCCGAGGGGGCGGTGATCTACGTGGGCAAGGCCCGGAGTCTGAAAAAGCGGCTGGCCACCTACTTCAACCCCCGGCCCGGCCGGCTGGACCCGAAAACCGAGGTCCTCGTCCGGCAGGTCGCCGATGTGGAGACCATCCTGACCGGGAGCGAAAACGAGGCCCTGATCCTCGAATCGACCCTGATCAAGCGGCACCGGCCCCGGTACAATGTCGTTTTGAAGGACGACAAGCGGTACCCTTCCCTGCGGATCGATCCGAAGGCGCCCTACCCTTTTTTGAGCATTGTCCGTCAGGTCAAGCCGGACGGGGCCCTCTATTTCGGCCCCTTCACCTCAGCCGGAGCGGTCCGGGACACCTACCGGCTCATCAACAAGACCTTCAAGCTCCGGAAATGCCGGACAAAGGCCCCCAGGGAACGGGCACGGCCCTGCCTCAACCATCAGATCGGGACCTGCCTGGCCCCCTGCTGCCTGCCGGTGTCGGAAGAAGCCTATGGGCAGGCGGTCAATGAGGTGATTCTCTTTCTCAGGGGCCGGACCCCCGAGCTCCTGCGGGATCTCAGAAGGGAGATGGCCGAGGCGGCCGCGGTCCAGGCTTACGAGACCGCCGCGGCGGTCCGGGACCGGATCTTTGCCATCGAAAAGGTTCTGGAAAAGCAGGTGGTGGTCACCGCCGACGGGATGGACCGGGACGTCTTTGCCGTCGCCCGGGCCGCTCATCGATCGGTGGTGGTGATCCTCTTTGTCCGGGGCGGCTGTCTTCAGGGGTCCCGTTCCTTTTCCTTCGGGGCGACCCTGGCCGGGGACGGCGAGATGATCTCGACCTTTATCCGTCAATACTACGAGCGCGTCCGGATGCTGCCCCGGGAGGTCCTCGTCCCCCTGCCCCTGCCCGATGAGGAGCTTCTGACCCACTGGCTTTCCGAGCGGGCGGAGCGACGGGTCCGGCTCCACTTTCCCCGGCGAGGGGAAAAGGTCCGGCTTCTGAAAGCCGCCGAGGCAAACGCGGAAAACGCCTTGAAGGCCCTTCTCGACTCGTCGGCCGAGTCCATGGACCTGCTCCGGCGGCTCGGGGATCGCCTTAAGCTGCCGGCTCCGCCCCTCCGGATCGAATGCTTTGACAACGCCAATCTGGCCGGAACCGAGGCGGTTTCGGGGATGGTCGTTTTCCAGGACGGCCGGCCCGCCCCGGACGGCTACCGGCGGTATCGGATCAAGACGGCGCCCGCCGACGACGATTACGCGGCCATGACCGAGGTCCTGAGCCGCCGGTACCGGCGGGGGGAGTCGGTCGGCCCGTTTCCGGACTTATTGATGGTCGATGGCGGCCGGGGGCAGCTCGGCATGGCCGTCGCCGTGCTCGACGAGCTGGGGCTTCGGGGGGAAATCCCCGTGATCGGGATTGCCAAACGGGACGAGAAGCGGGGGGAGACCGAGGACAAGATCTTCCAGCCGGGCCGGGCCAACCCGGTGGCGTTTGGCCGGGACCGGGACATCTTGCTGTTTCTGGAGCGGATTCGGGACGAGGCCCATCGGTTCGCCAACACCTATCACCGACGGCGGCGGTCGAAAGCCGCGCTGACCTCGGCTCTGGACGAGGTGCCGGGGATCGGGCCCCGCCGGAAGCGGACTCTCCTGCGCCATTTCGGCAGCGTGGACCGAATCCGACGGGCCACCGAGGCGGAGCTGGCGGCCCTGCCGGGCCTCAACCAGTCCGTGGCGAGGGCTCTGAAAGCCGGATTATCGGATTCCGGGGACGGGAGGCCGGCCTGATCACAGGGGACCCGACCGGCCGGTGGGGATCAGCCGAGCTTTTTGATGACGTCCTTGAGCTCCTGGACGGCATCGGCCGACTTCTGGAGCGCGGCCTTCTCGTCGTCGGTCAGGGTGATCTCGATGACATCCTCGATCCCCGCCGCCCCCAGCTTGACGGGGACCCCGATGAAGAGCTCGGAAAACCCGTACTCGCCTTCGAGGTAGGCGGCGCAGGGAAGGATCTTTTTCTTGTCCTTGAGGATCGCCTCGGCCATTTCCACCGCCGCCGACGCCGGAGCGTAATAGGCGCTGCCGGTCTTGAGGAGGCTGACGATCTCGGCCCCGCCGTTGGCGGTTCGCTTGACCAGGGCGTCGATCCGGTCGGGAGCCATCAGCTCGGTGATGGGAATGCCCGCCACCGTGGAAAACCGGGGCAGCGGGACCATGGTGTCTCCATGGCCACCGAGAACAAAGGCATGGGTGTTTTCCACCGAGACCTTAAGCTCCATGGCGATAAAGGCTCGGAATCGGGCGGAATCGAGGACTCCGGCCATCCCCATGACCCGGTTTTTGGGGAAGCCGCTGGCCGACAGGGCCACATGACACATGGCATCCAGCGGGTTGCTGACGATGATGAGAATGGTGTCCGGGGAGTGCTTGACGATCTCCTTGGTCACGTTCCGGACGATCCCGGCATTGGTGCTGATCAGGTCGTCCCGGCTCATCCCCGGCTTCCGGGGAATCCCGGCCGTGATGATCACGATGTCGGACCCGGCCGAGGCCTCGTATCCGTTGGTCCCGGTCAGATGGGAATCGTGCTTTTCAATGGGGGCGGCTTCCGTAAGATCGAGGGCCTTGCCCTGGGGTACACCTTCGACGATGTCCACGAGGACGACATCACAGAGTTGTTTTTCAGCCAGCCGCTGAGCCGCGGTGGCGCCGACATTGCCCGCGCCGACGACGGTTACTTTCTTGTCCATGGGGCTCTCCTTGTTTGAAAAATGGTCAACCGATTTTGCCGATTCGGACGAATGCCCGAAAAAGACCACTGATATCATACCAGCGCGGATTGTCAATTCCTTTATCCGGTGTTGACAGAGCACTTATAAATAGAGTAATAATCTAAAATGTTGGTTTATCTATGCATAGCGTCAGATGTGAGGCCGCTATGTTATGCTGGGTTAGGCCGGACGGAAAGGAACGGAATGACAGCACCAGACCCCTACATTGACTTCACAACTCGATTTAAGCTGCTTGCCCGCAAGTACCCCGACCTCGTGACCATGACGCTGAGCAACATTTTCACGATGCGTCTGATTGGTAATAAAACGCATGGCGATCTGGCGGAAATCGCGATTGCGGAATTCATCAATCAGTACATGTATGACTTCCGCTCAGTTCATGTCGGGAAAGATCTCTATCGTGCCAAATCACGGGAAGAGGACATCAAGGTTATCAACGAGATCAGCAAAGCTGAGTTCCCCGTGAGCTTGAAAGCTTATGGCCATGGCCCCCTACAACTATCCACTGATAAATCCTCTCGCTTATTCTCCCTGCTCAAAGCAAAAGATTTCTCAGACTTAACATCTGTTACTGACATAAGCAAGATCACAAGGGACTCAGCATTCGCTTTTACGGAAAAGATCAATATCTTGCCCTTAATTTATGATGAAAAGAAGAAGCGATGCAATATCCTTGTTTTTGATTACCGTAGAGCAATTAAAGACGTTGCTCGGATAACCAAGATTACCTCAGATAAACGTCGGAAGCATCCTGTCTACAGATTTTTCAATTCAGCGGATGAATACATTTTTGAAGTGCGGTATGGAGACGCGGCGGCCAATGCTCTGCAGCGCGGACTTTGGACGCATACCAGGAACGGCTTAAGCTACTTTGATAGTATTACGAATGGATGGATTGACTACTCCCACAATCATGTGCTTGTAAAGCTTTTTTCTCAAGCATTGGTCTCATCGGAAGACGGGCACGCCAAAGCTCTGGATAAAGTGAAAGAAGACATTTTAAGGTTGAAAGAGCAGGTAGGACTCCCGACATGATGCAGACGCTCCCGCTGTTCGATGATCTCGTACTTGATGCTCCCCCTACGGAAGGAATCAAGTATGCAGGATCAAAGCTGAAGCTCATCCCTCAGATTCTTCAGCTCGTTAAACGAGTCGATGCGCATACCGTTCTCGATGGGTTCTCGGGAACAACACGTGTCTCGCAAGCGTTGGCCAGATCAGGTTATGAAGTTGTGTGCAATGACATCGCGGTGTGGTCTCAGGTGTTCGGGACTTGCTACCTTATGAACCGGAAAGAGCCCAAAAGGTATATGGACCTGATTGCCCATCTAAACTCCGTGCCCCCCGTGGACGGCTGGTTTACCGAACACTATGGTGGACAACCAAACGACGGGTCCGCTGTTCAGAGTAATGGTTTGAAGAAACCTTGGCAGATTCACAACACCCGAAAGCTTGACGGCATCCGGCAAGAGATCGATGATTTAGATCTTACGTCAGAAGATAAGGCCGTTGTGTTGACAAGCCTGATCCTCGCACTTGACCAGGTTGACAATACCCTTGGGCATTTCGTCTCGTACCTGAAAAAGTGGTCTCAAAGGTCCTACAAGTATTTGAGGCTCACCGTTCCGAAGGTGCTTGTGACACACGGGCAACACCAAATCTTCAAAAAGGATATTTTTGATCTCATGCCAGAGGTGTCCGTTGACCTTGCTTATTTCGACCCTCCCTACGGGTCAAACAACGAAAAGATGCCCCCATCCCGTATCCGATACGCTTCTTACTATCATGTCTGGACAACCATTTGCCTCAACGACCGACCACACACGTTCGGTAAGGCTCACCGGCGGCAAGACACGTCTGACAGGGTTGCCAGTTCTGTATTCGAGGAATTTAGGCGTAACGACGGCAACCGATTCATTGCCCTGGAAGCGATTGAAAAGCTCATGACGGTAACACGGGCACGATGGATCATTCTTTCGTACAGTTCCGGCGGACGTGCGACGGCCGAACAACTTAACGAGGTGCTTCGGGCTAATGGTCGTCTCCTCCATGTTGTCGAATTGGATTACAAGAAGAACGTCATGGCAGGCATGAAATGGACGAATGAATGGTTGCGTGATGCCGAAGAGCCCAACCGGGAATTCCTGTTCCTAATTGAAAAGCATTAGTTCCAACCAAGCCATTGACAGCGAAGAGGAATAATAGTGTCGCTTCTCTTTTCATCGCCATTCCTTGGGCGTCATGGCATTCGTTACGAGGCAGCTAATGGACGTCAAAAAACAGGTCAAATCAGATCTTCAACAAGCCGAGCTGTACCGGTCCCAGGGCCTGTTGAACGAAGCCAGGGATAAATACATTCACGCCGGACAACTGGTCAAAAAGCATGAGGCCATGTTCCGGAACAAGGCCCTGCTCGGGTCGATCCTGAAAAAAATCAGGTCCATCAAGGCCGATATCCAGCGCGTGGACCAGTCCCCGGACATGGTGGAAGTCCCGGAGCAGGTCCAGAACATCATCCGGGACAAGTTCGCCTTTGGCGCGGAGGACGACACCCGAGCCCTGGAAGGGGCCATCGCCCTGGCCAAGTTCGGCCAGTACGAGCGGGCGCTCCGGGAATTCCGGGAGCTGATCCGCCGGGACTCGGTGAAGGTCGATTCGGCCAAGAACATCATCCGGTGCCATGTGACCCTGGACTCCATTGATGACGCCGTGGCCCAGTACCAGCAATGGCTCGCCGACGGCACCTTCACTCCGGCACAGGTCGAAAAGCTCCGGATCTTTCTCCAGAGCATCCTGAATAAAAAGGGCAATAAACGGACCCTCCAGCCGCCTGAGCCCGAGCCGGTGGCCGAGCCTGACGTCTTGGAGGGTGAGATTCTGAAGCCCGAGGAGGTCGAAGGGGAGATGGTAGGCGAAGACGAGATTCAGGACGACGAGGTCATCGACATCAGCTCCGTCGAGATTACCCTTGATGAGGGCCCCCGGAAGGGGAGCACCGTGGAATACGATGTGAGCTTTCAGTCGGGGCGGGTGATCAACCTGCTCATCTCCAGCAGTGACAAGGACCTCATCGAGACCCTGCGCACCGGTTTGGAGCTCAAGCAGATTCACTTCTATTCACCCATCGCCATGTTCAATGGCAAAGGGGTGGTGTTCTCCAAATCCAAGATTGAATCGGGGCCCAAACAGGGAGACTATAGCCTGGACATCCAGATCAAAAGCATCCACTGATTCAAACTCGAGAGGACGGGCGGAAGCGGGTTTCGATGGCCAATATCAATCTGAAGCAGCGGGAAGTCGAGTGCAAAATCGTCTATTACGGCCCAGGCCGATGCGGAAAGACGACCAACCTGGAATACATCTTCAAACATTTCCGGAAGCAGGTCACCGGCGAGATGGTTTCGACGGAGACCGAAGGGGACCGGACCCTCTTTTTCGATTTTCTGCCCATGGGCCTGGGTCGGATCAAGGGATACGACATCCGGCTCCAGCTCTACACCGTGCCCGGCCAGGTCAAGTACAGCGCAACCCGGAAGATGGTATTAAAGGAAGTGGACGGCCTGGTATTCGTGGCCGACTCCCTCGAGGTCCGGCGGGAGAAGAACATGCTCTCCCTCAAGGACCTTCACCAGAACCTCAAGGAGTACGGCCTGAGCATCTTCAAGATCCCCCTGGTGATGCAGTACAACAAGCGCGACCTCGAGGAGGAGGGCATCCCGCTGATGCCGCTCAGCCGGATGGACCGGGACCTGAACCGCCAATTGAAGGTCCCGGCCTTCCCGGCCAGCGCCGTCAAGGGCACCGGCGTGGGCGAGACCCTGAAGACCTCCATCAAGATCACCCTCCAGTCCCTCCGAAAGCAAATGGGATGGTAAGGGACGGCGAGAGAGTGACGGCTTTATGAGTGACGTGGTTCTGTCCGGAGACTTGGGCTTCATCGGACTCGGCGACATCATCCAGCTCATCGGGACCAACGGCAGCTCCGGGGTCCTCCGGCTGATCAGCAAGTACGCCCCCGAGCCGGGCCTGGTCTATTTCACCAAGGGCAATATCGTCCACGCCCGGGCCGGATCGGAAAGCGGACTGAAGGCCGCCTTTGCCCTCTTTGGGTGGATCGAGGGGGAGTTCGAGTTCGTCGAGGAAGACGTCTCCGTCGAAAAAACCATCAGCAAGAACCGGATGGAAATCATCCTCGACGGGCTCCGGATGGTGGACGACGGGCAGGTGGAAAAGCTCGGCCCGGTCACCTTCGAGACCCCGCCGGATGGTGCCGGCGAAGGGGGATCGGCAAACGCCGAGCATGCGTTAAACTACCCGGTGATCCGAGGCCCCCTCATCGATTACATGTACATTGTGGGTGAGGACGAGTTCTCCGCCGGCCAGACCATCATCGAGGAAAACCGGTTCGGCACCTGGAACTGGACGGTCCTCGAGGGCCTGGTTGACGTGGTTAAAAGCACCCGGACCGGACCCATCAAGCTGTACCGGATGGGCGATGGCGCCTTTCTCGGCAGCCTAGACTCCCTGTCGTTTAAAAGCTCCGCCCGGAACTTCACGGTGACCGCCGCCACCGCGGTCCAGCTCGGGGTCCTTGACACCCAGCGGCTGACCACCGAATACGCCGCCCTTTCCGGGGACCTCAAAAGCTTAATCAAGAGCCTGGAAAAGCGGCTCCGGGAGGTGACCGACAAGGCGGTAGCGGTTCATCTGAAGAAAAACAATGTCAAACGACAGCTCAAGGACGCCAAGATCGTGATCCGCCAGGGCGGCAACGGGGCCGGCGACGCCTTCGTCATCACCGAGGGTGAGGCCTTCATCGTCCAGCAGACGGACATCGG
>CAYNGG010000015.1:0-21942 GCA_964396575.1 uncultured Desulfobacteraceae bacterium
CGCGCATCAGGACGGATCGATGACCGTCTCTCCGATGCGACGGCCTCCGCAACCCGCGGCATCAATCATCTGCAGCATCATTCATCCGTGATCCCGAACACCTCGTTGACCATTGCATACTTCAGATCGTCGGAAGGTGTCCAGGTGAACCGGTCTTTGTGGCGCTTTCCGGCAAACCGATTGGCTGCCGGAATGACGTTTTCCGAAGAGTTGAACAGTTGAGGCATCGACATCATTTCCGCCACCAACTGAAGCGCATCGTTCATGTGGGACGGGTCCACCAGCCCCTCGTCATCGAATTGCAAAAACCCGTAATCGAACCGGACAATGGCCACCGGCTCCCGGTTTTCCAGCTCCACCACCAGCTCCGCGTATCGGATTCTCTGGTTTTTGAGCTCCGGGATGACCTCCTTGGGGTCCCGGTCCATAATTCGTGAAAACCGTGCCGCCGGAATCCGCCTGTACGTGTCATCCTCATCCACGAAAAAGACTCTCACCCCGAATCCCATGATTGCCTCCCTTCGATTCAATCTCATCTGGTTTTTCTTTACCATGATCGGGCTTGAAACACCATACTCGATCGCATGGGACGGAACCTGCTCTCTCTGGCCCGGCTTTGGTGGATGAACTTGGGGTTTGCGGCCCAGACCGGCACCCTACAAAAAAACCCGGCCGGACGACCAGTGTCGTCCGGCCGGGTTTGCCAGCTCAACGGCCCGCCGCCGGGCCACGACGGCCCGGCGGCGGACCCTGATCGGATCGCCGGCGCTTTAGATCAGCTTCTGGATCTCTTCCACCCGGTTGGTTTTCTCCCAGGTAAAGCTCGGCTCGTTCCGGCCGAAGTGTCCGTAGGCCGAGGTGGGGGAGTAGATGGGCCGGAGAAGGTCGAGGTATTCGATGATGGCTCGGGGCCGGAGGTCGAAGACCTCCATGATGATCTCCTGGATGCGGGTCTCCGAGACCTTCCCGGTTCCGAAGGTTTCAACCAGGATCGACACCGGCTCGGCCACGCCGATGGCGTAGGCGATCTGGACCTCGCACTTCTTGGCCGCCCCGGCCGCCACCAGGTTCTTGGCGATATGTCGTCCCATGTAGGATGCGCTCCGGTCAACCTTGGATGGGTCCTTGCCGGAGAAGCATCCGCCGCCGTGGCTGCCCTGGCCGCCGTAGGTATCGACGATGATCTTCCGCCCGGTCAGCCCGCAATCGCCCATGGGGCCGCCGATGACGAACTTGCCGGTGGGGTTGATGAAGTATTTGGTGTCCCCGTCGATCATCTCCCGGGGGATCGTCTTTTTGATCACCTCGTTGATGATGGCTTCCCGCAGCTCTTCGTAGGTGACGTCCGGCTTGTGCTGAGAAGAGACCACCACGGCATCCACCCGCCGGGGAGTCCCGTTTTCATACTCGATGGTCACCTGGGACTTGCCGTCGGGCCGGAGAAAATCCAATGCCCCGTTTTTCCGGACCTTGGCCAGCCGCTTGGTAAGCTTGTGGGCGTACATGATGGGCATGGGCATCAGCTCCGGGGTCTCTTCGCAGGCGTAGCCGAACATGAGGCCCTGGTCCCCGGCGCCCTGGTCCTTATAGAGTCCCTGACCCTGGGTCACCCCCTGGGAGATGTCCGGGGACTGCTGGTCGATGCTGGTGATGACCGAGCAGGTCTGCCAGTCGAAGCCCATCTGGGATGAGTGGTATCCGATCTCCTTGATGGTGTCCCGGGCTACCTGGGGGATATCCACGTAGCATTCGGTCGTGATCTCGCCCGCCACGAAGGCCAGCCCGGTGGTGACCAGGGTTTCGCAGGCCACCCGGCCGGCGGGGTCCTCGGCCATGATGGCGTCGAGGACCGCGTCGGAAATGGCATCGGCCACCTTGTCCGGATGCCCCTCGGTGACGGACTCCGAAGTGAAAAAATAGCTCTGTTTGTCGTTCTGGGTGCTCATCTTCGAGCGCTCCTTCCGTATATGAGTGGAGCCGGCTTCCGTCATGCTCGCGACGGCGGCTGCGCATGACCCCGCGGGCGCGGGGCCGTCCGCGGTCACTGACATGACGGACGCACGACAAAGGCCCCCCCGAAGGGGGGTAAATCAATTAGACGAATTCTTTAAGCAGCGTGTCGGGGATGTCCTTCTGCTTCTGCCCCACCATCGCATAATAGTACAATGGGGTGCCGTCCTGACAGAACCGGTGACGGTAGCGATGCCGGGCCTGGATGTTGAGGATGTTTTCTTCGGCCATCCGGTTGATGAGCCGGCAAAAGCCGGTGGAATCGGCGTCGCAGACGAAATCCGCCTTGATGTTGAAGGCGACCCAGCCCGGCGAGGAGACCAGGTTGTACCCCTGGGCAAATGCCATGGGCGGGATGTCGTCAAACCCCAACGCCGCGACGATGGTCATGCAATTGAAGTCCTCGGCGGTGAGGGACTGAGCCACCTCGTCGGGGAGCTGGGTCAGGTCGGCCACGAAGTAATCCTTGTAGATCCCCGGACGGTCCCGGTGGAGGGCGTCGGCCGCCTCTTCGATGATGTCGATCCCCACGACGCTTCCCGCGCCGATGTTGACGAGCTCCTCGCCGACCATCCCGTTGCCGGCGCCGATATCGAGAACGCTCAGCTTCCCGTCATAGCTCCGGGACTGGTCCAAATGCTCTTTGAGCAGGCCGCAGACCACTTCCGGGGAGTTGCACTTGTAGCGATCATAGAAGAGGTACTCATAAAGGCCGGGGGTTTCGTAGATCCGGTCGTAGTCATGGAACCGAATTCGCTCGTGGTTTCCGTCCTTGACGAGAACGAAATACTCCTCGCCCTGCTCGATTTCGTCCAGATTCGGAAACTCGATGGAAAAGTCTTGTCGTGTCATGATCTATCTCCTTTTGGCTGGCGCCGCCGGGGAATTTCCCGGCGGCGCATTTATGTTGAATCGGGGCTTAACGCGAGGGATTTATCGCTTCCGGAAGTGGAAGATCCCCCAGACGAGATGGCCGTTGTTGCCGCCGTTCACCCAGTGGTTGAGCCCCTTCTTCATGTTATCAATGTAGGTCTGGCTGACCACCTTGGAAAGCTCAGACTCCCGGCGCTCGGTCTCCTTGAGGACCCGGAAATAGTGGGTTGCAAGCTGATCCGTATGCTCCTCGAAACCGATCTCCTTCATGCCGAACCGTCGGGTGGTGTCGCGATAGAATTGCGGCGAGCCCAGGGTCTCCAGGTGAATCCGGTCGAGGATCGGCTGGAGCACGGCCCTGGGGCAGTCGTCATCCATCATGGGGTCGGTAAAGACGAGGCTCCCGCCGGGCTTGAGCAGCCGGGCCGCTTCCTCGATCACCGTCTCCCGCTCCCCGCTGTGGAGAATGGCGTCTTGGGACCAGACGATGTCGAACGAGCTGTCGGGCAGGGGGACGTCCTCGAAGGAGCCGTCAATCACGTCGATGAGGTGATCCACTCCCTGGACCCGGTTCATGTCCCGGTTCCGCCGGTTTTCCACTTCGCTCAAGTTGAGGGCGGTCACGTGGCAGCCGTAAGTCTTGGCCAGAAAGCGGGCCGCGCCGCCGTAGCCGGCCCCGAGGTCGATGATCCGGGTATGAGTCCCGATATCGAGCCGGGAGGCCATCCGCTCCACGGTCCGGCGGCTGGCGATATATATTGACTCTTCGTCGTTGTCGTACATCCCGATATGGATGTCCTCGCCGCCCCAGATGGTGAAGTAGAAAGTGTCCGCGTCGTTGCTGTTGTAGTAGCTCCGGGCCACGTTGACGGTGTCGGAGTAGTTGAACCGGGCCTCGGATCGTTCCCGCTTGCCGGGCTCGTAAACCTTTTCGGCCACGTGGGTAAAGAAGTCCGGGTCGTCCTCGTGGTAGGTCTCCTGATAGTCGCCGTAGGTGTCGATATGCTGGAATCCGACATTCCGCATGAGGCGGCGGACGTACTTTTTCCGGAGCGGGAACATGTTGAGGTGATAGGTGGCGTCGTCGGGAAAGACGTACTTGAACCGGGCGAGCCCCTCGTCAACATATTCCGGCTCGGCGGTGACGGTGTCCCCGCAATAATGGTACTTGTGCTTGCACGAAAAGCCGCAGTCGATAATAGAGTCGTAGTTCCGCTGATCCAGAATCAGCACGCCGTCGTGCTTGAGCACGGCGTAAAACTCGGCCAGGGCCTTCCGGCGGTCCCGTTCGGAGAAGAGATGGGTAAAGGAGTTGCCGAGGCAGATAATGGCGTCGAACCGCTCCTTGACATCCCGGCTCAGCCAGCGCCAGTCGGCGTGGACCGTGTGAAGGATGCAATTGTGACGCCGGGCGTTTTCAAAAGCCTTGGTCAGCATCTCCGCGCTGCCATCAGCGCTGGTGACCTCGAATCCGGCCCGCAGCAGCCGGACCGAGTGGAATCCGGTGCCGGTGGCCACGTCGAGGACCTTTTGAGCACCGTATTCTCTCAGCTTGTCGATAAAAAAGCTGCCTTCGCCTTCGGCTCGCTTTTCCCAGTCAATCAGCTCATCCCATTTATCCACGAACGGGGTGACGTACTCGTTGACATAGTGGTCCGTTTCCCGGACCTCCGTGGGGTTTTCTCCGAAGGTTTGGACTTCCTTGGCAGCGGCATCTCGTCTCATTTAGACTCCTTTGTGTTGGGGTTGACGATGTGGCGGCCCCCCGCCTGGCGGGGCGCCGCTATCGCGGTTGTCGGGCAATGCCCAAATTAGTATCGGTAATGATTCGGCTTGAACGGCCCCTTCCGGGGGACGCCGATGTAGTCGGCCTGATCGGCGGTCATCTCGGTGAGCCGGGCGCCCAGCTTTTCCAGATGGAGCCGGGCCACTTCCTCATCGAGCTCCTTCGACAGAGTGTAAACGCCGATCTTCCGGGGGTTCTGCCAGAGGTCCATCTGGGCCAGGGTCTGGTTCGTGAAGGAGTTGGACATCACGAACGACGGGTGGCCGGTGGCGCACCCGAGGTTGACCAGCCGCCCCTCGGCCAGCATGTAGATGCAGTGGCCGTCGGGGAAAAGGTACTTGTCCACCTGGGGCTTGACCGAGATCTTTTTCACGCCCTGCATGTCGTTTAAGGCATCCACCTGGATCTCGTTGTCAAAGTGGCCGATGTTGCAGACAATGGCCTCGTCCTTCATCTTCGCCATGTGCTCGGCCGTGATCACGTCACAATTGCCGGTGGCGGTGACGAAGATGTCGGTGTCGGCCAGGGCGTCCTCGATGGTAACCACCGGGTATCCGGCCATGAGGGCCTGGAGAGCGCAGATGGGGTCAACCTCGGTCACCTTGACCCGGGCCCGCAGGCCGGACAGGGCCTCGGCGCATCCCTTGCCCACATCGCCGTAACCGCAGACCAGAGCGTTCTTTCCGGCGATCATAACGTCGGTGGCCCGCTTGATCCCGTCCACCAGGGACTCCCGGCAGCCGTAGATGTTGTCGAACTTCGACTTGGTCACCGAATCGTTGACGTTGATGGCCGGAACCAGCAGCTCGCCCTTTTCCATCATCTGATAGAGCCGGTGAACCCCGGTGGTGGTCTCCTCGGAAACCCCCTTCCACCGCTTCACCACCCGGTCCCAGAAGCCCGGCTCGTCGGCCAGAATCCGCTTCAGGGTCTCGTTGATGATCTTAAGCTCCTTGTTGTCCGTGGGGACGTCTAAGATCTTCGGGTCCTTTTCAGCGGCATGGCCCCGATGGATCAGGAGTGTGGCGTCGCCGCCGTCATCCACCACGAGGTCCGGGCCGCCGCCGTCCGGCCAGGTCAGGGCCTGCTTGGTACACCACCAGTACTCTTCGAGGGTCTCGCCCTTCCAGGCAAAGACGGGGACTCCGGCTTCGGCCACGGCCGCCGCCGCGTGGTCCTGAGTGGAAAAGATGTTGCAGGATGCCCACCGGACGTCGGCTCCCAGCTCCACCAGGGTTTCGATGAGGACCGCCGTCTGGATGGTCATGTGGAGGCTCCCGGTGACCCGGGCCCCGTCGAGCGGCTTTTCCGGGCCGTACTTCTCCCGGGTGGCCATGAGACCGGGCATCTCCTTTTCGGCAATCTCGATCTCGCGCCGGCCGTATTCGGCCAGCTCCAGGTCCTTGACTTTGAAATCCGTTTCTCGCTTCATTAGCATAAATCTTCCTCCTTTTGGCTGAGCAAAATGGTTGACTCTCCGATGATCTCACCCCAGGTCCGGCGGTTTAAGGCCGCCCCGTAATGGGCAATAACGTGCTTGCCCAAAAGGGCGCCCAGCCGGGCGCTGGTGATCACCGGGTATCCGTTTAAATGGCTGAACAGAAATCCGGCGGCCCAATAGTCCCCGGCGCCGGTGGTATCCAGGATTTTATCGGTCGGCATGGCCGGGACATGACAGGGGGCGCCGCCGTCCTGAACCCAGGCACCGTCCTTCCCTACTTTGACCGCCGCCACCGGACAGAGTGCTCTAAGGGCGGCCAGCCCGTCCTTCGGGTCTTCGCGGCCGGAGAAAGCGGCCGCCTCCTCCTCGTTGGCAAAGACCACGTCCACATACTTTTCGAGGACCTCCGGGAGAATGTCCCGAGCCGCCTCGACTACCTCGAAGGAGCCGAGATCAAGGCTTACCGTGCAGCCGGCGGCCTTGGCGGACTCGAGCACCGCATAGAGGAGGTCCCGGTTGAACAGGAGATAGCCCTCCACGTGAGCGTGCCGGCATCCGGCAAAGTCTTCCGGGGAGACGTCGTCCGGGGAAAACCCGGCGGCCGCGCCGAGGTCGGTCCGCATGGTCCGCTCCGAGTCGGGCGTAACCAGACTCAGACAGCGGGCCGTGGGGCGGGTGTCATGGTTCTTGAACCGGGAAATGTCGCCGCCGATGTCCTCGAACAGATCCCGATAAAACTCGCCGTTCTCATCCAGTCCCACCTTGCCCATGAATGCGCAGGACATGCCCATCCGGGCCAGAGCAAAGGTGGTGTTGCCGGCGGAGCCGCCCGGCGCCTTTACCGGACGCCCCTCCACCAGGGCAAGCAGAGAGGTGATGGTGGCTGCATCCACCAACTCCATTCCCCCCTTCTTGCCGGGAACCTTTTTGAGCCGCGCATCATCGATCTCGGCGACCAGATCGACCACGGGCGAGCCGACGCCAATAACCTGAACGGGCTGTTTTTTCATAAAGCTCTCCTCTCTTCGCAATCACGCTGAAAGATACTGACAGCAGCTCGTCATCCGGAGATGGATGGACCGCTGACCGGCCGGGTCATCGAGTGGCACCGGGGGACGGGTTGTCGTAGCACCGCCGCCCGACGCGCGGACTCTGATCTACTGGGAGCGCAACTTCGTGCTCCGCCAATGGGATGACGCCGAACCGTCATTTCAATTATGCCGATAGTGTTTCGACGACGAGGCCGACCTCGGTTGAGGCCGGTCCCTCATGGGATGGGACGTTAAGGGTCGATGTTAATCAGGTGCAAATGTTCCATTGATCACAATCGAATTTCAGATGTTGTATCTCATTGCTTACCTCGTTGGACCTACCAGATGAAATGTGATCCAATTGAATTCATTGATCTCACGCTTGCCTTGATGACACTCAAATAGGGTTGTTCCCGTGAAACGCCTCTAAATTTACTTTCTGTTCCAATCAAAGTCAAGGGGTTTTTCCATTTAATTTCTGAATGGCGTTCATTTCTCTATCATTTCCCGTCTTATAACGCATCCGGACATAAAACCGGTATCTTTTTCATTAACCGGTGATAGTCGGTGATAACCTCTCTTCATTGGCCTCAATCGCAAAAGATGGGAATCGTTGCTTGATTGCATCGTCCTGATTCGGTAGGATAGCGGGTCGATGGTCCCTGAATTGTGTCAACCCGTAACCTCCGGAGCCTCGCTCATGAGATGTATTCCATTCAGGTGGCGCCTTGCGGCCCTCCTTTTACTATTGACCCCGCTTCCGTGCCCCGTAGCTGATGCGGACGCGGCCGACGCCGGGACGGTGCTGATCCTCCACGCCTATCACCGGGGATATCAGTGGACCGACGACATCTCCCGGGGCATCGAGACGGCCCTGACCGACAGCCGTCACAACGTCAGCCTCTACATCGAGTACATGGACACCAAGCGTTTCTCCGACCCGGGCTACTATGCCCAGCTTCTGTCGATTTACCGGGAGAAATACCGCCACACCCGGCCGGATGTGGTTATCGCCTGTGATGACAACGCTCTGAATTTCATGCGGGATCACCGGGAGACCCTGTTCGCCGGAACGCCGCTGGTCTTCTGCGGGGTCAATTTCATGACCCCGGCCGACCTTGAGGGCCTGTCGGCGGTCACCGGCGTCAACGAAAAGGCCGATCTGAAGCGGACCCTCGACCTGGCGCTGGACATGCACCCGAAGACCCGGCGGATCGTCGTGGTCAATGACAGCACCACCACCGGCCGGAAAATCCGGGGCCGGCTTGACCGCCTGATGCCGCGCTATGCCGACCGGGTTCGCTTCACCTTTCTCGATGACCGGGAGATGCCCGAGATCGAGGCAACTTTGGCCAAGCTCCCCGACGACGCCCTGGTCCTCTATACCATCTTCTTCCGGGACAGCGCCGGGCGCTTTTTCGAGTTTGACGAGAGTGCTTCCCGGATTGCGGCGGCATCCCCCGTGCCGGTTTACGGTCTCTGGGAGTTCAGCCTGGGCCACGGGATCGTCGGAGGGATGCTCACCTCCGGCTATCAGCAGGGGAAGACCGCCGCCGACCTGGCCCTTCGGGTCCTGGGGGGTGAGCCGGTCGATGACATTCCCGTCGTCTGGGAGAGTCCCAACCGATACATGTTCGACTTCAGGGTCCTGTCCCGGTTCGGGATCGATCCGGCGGACCTGCCCGAGGGCAACATTATTATCAACCGGCCCGCTTCCCCCTATGAAGCCTACGCCCGGCTCTTCTGGATCGGGGCGGCGAGCATCGTCTGCCTGACCTTGGTCGTCCTGGCCCTGACGGCCAACATTATCCGTCGGCGGGAGGCTGAAAAGCAGCTCCAGGATGCCCACGAGCACCTGGAGGCCTTGGTGGAAGACCGGACCCGGGACCTTGAAGCGGCCCTGGACCGCCGGCGAACGGCCCAGGCGGCCCTCAAGTGGGAGGTCTCGGTGAGCTCGGCCCTGGCCGAGCTGGCCGGCACCCTCATCTCCCCGGCTCCCATCGACGAGATTTCCGTGTTGGTTTTAAAAGATGCCAAGCACCTCACCGGCAGCACGGTGGGCTATGTGGGATACATCGAGCCGGAGACCGGCCATCTGGTCTGCCCGACCATGACCGAGGCCGTCTGGGACCAGTGCCGGGTCTCGGAAAAATCCCATATCTTTACCGAATTCTCGGGGCTCTGGGGGTGGGTCCTGACCCATCGGCAGCCCCTGATGACCAACGCTCCGGCCGAAGCCCCCGGCGCCTCGGGGACCCCGCCGGGCCATCTGGTCATCCACCGGTTTCTCTCCGTCCCCGTCCTCATTGACAAGACCCTGGTGGGCCAGATCTCCCTGGCCAATCCCGCCCACGGGCGGGACTACGACGAGGGCTGCCTCAAAGCGGCCGAGCGCCTGGCGGACCTTTACGCTCTGGCGGTCCGGCGCCACCGGGACGACGCTGAGATGGCCCGGCTCCAGCGTCAGGTCCAGCAATCCCAGAAGATGGAAGCCATCGGAACCCTGGCCGGGGGCATCGCCCACGACTTCAACAACATCCTCTTTCCCATCATCGGGTTTACGGAGATGACCCTGGATGAGGTGGCTGAGGGGACGACGGCGAGGAAAAATCTGTCGGAGGTCCTCAAGGCGGCGGACCGGGCCCGGGACCTGGTCCGGCAGATTCTGGCCTTCAGCCGGCAGACGGAGACGGAGCGCAAGCCGATCCACATCCAGCCCATTGTCAAGGAAAGCCTGTCCCTGCTCCGGGCATCCATCCCCCGGACCATCGATATCCAGCGGACCATCGACGCCGGCTGCGGGCCGGTGACGGGCGACCCGGTTCAGGTCCATCAGGTGATCATGAACCTCTGCACCAACGCCTATCACGCCATGCGGGAGAGCGGCGGGGTCCTTTCGGTGTCGCTGGCCGAAACGGTCATCCATCCGGCCGACGACCGGGTCGCGGCCAGGTCGATTCCCCCCGGCAATTACGCTTGCCTGACGGTCAGCGACACCGGGGCGGGGATTCCGGAGCGGATTCAGGCGAGGATTTTCGAGCCGTATTTCACCACCAAGGCCAAAAACGAGGGTACCGGGATCGGCTTATCGGTGGCCCGGGGGATCATCGAGTCCCATGGCGGTCTGATCACGCTCGAAAGCGAGCCGGGCCGGGGGGCGACGTTTCAGGTCCTGATCCCGATACTCCAGACCGCGCCGGAGGCCGCCCCGGCCCCGACATTCGCCGAGGTGCCCCGTGGAGACGAGCGGATCCTGTTGGTGGACGACGAGGAGATGGTCGCCCGGATGGTGGCCCAGTTGCTCGACAGCCTGGGATACACGGTGGCCGTCCGGGTCTCGCCGGTGGAGGCCCTGGCGGCCTTCGAGGCCCGGCCCGACGGGTTCGACCTGGTGATCACCGATCAGACCATGCCTCAGATGACCGGTTCGGAGATGGCCAGGCGGATGCTGGCCATCCGGCCGGCCCTCCCGATTATCCTCTGCACCGGCTTTTCCGAGCTGATCTCCGAGGCTCAGGCCCGTGCCCGGGGCATTCGGGCGTATGTGATGAAACCGGTGGTCCGGGCGGAAATCGCGGCGGTGATCCGGGAGGTCCTGGACGGGTCAGGCGGAAAACGGGGGGAGGTGGATGGCGAAGGTGGACCCATCGCCGAGTGAGCTTTCCACGGTGACCCGCCCGTTGTGGGAGCTGACAATGTGCTTGACGATGGCCAGCCCCAGGCCAGTGCCGCCCGCCTTCCGGCTCCGGGCCCGGTCCACCCGGTAGAACCGCTCGAACAGCCGGGGGATGTGCCGTGAGGCGATCCCGATCCCCTGGTCGTGAACGGCGATGACACTCCCCCCGTCAGCCTCGGTGAGGCGGACGGTGACGGTCCGTCCGGACCCGGTGTACTTGATCGCGTTGTCCACCAGGTTGACCACGGCTTGTTCCAAAAGAGGATGATTGACCTGAGCGGTGACCGCCGCTTCCGCCTGGAAATCGAGGGCGATGCCCTTTTTTTCGGCGGCCGGCCGGCAGACCGCCATGGCCGCCTCGATGACCCCGCCCAGGTCGGCGGGGCTCAAGGGGATGTCAGCCTCCGTCCCGGCCTGCTCGATCTTCGAAAGCTGCATCAGGTCGTCGATGATGGCGGTCAGCCGGCCCACGTGGCGCTCGATGATCCCCAGAAACCGGTCGGCGTCCTCGGGGTCGGCCAGACCGCCCCCCCGCAGGGTCTCGACAAACCCCCGAATGGCGGTCAACGGGGTTTTGAGCTCGTGGGAGACGTTGGCGGCAAAATCCCGGCGGATGGTCTCCAGGCGCCGGAGCCGGGTGACGTCGTTAAAGACCGCCAGAATTCCGATCCGTGCTCCGGACAGATCGTAGAGCGGTGAGAAATGGGTGTGGAGTATCTGCTCGCCATCGTGGTAGAAAACGATATCCCCCTCCTTGGGGGCCTCACCGGAAAGGGCCTGCTGAGCGAACCGCTGGAATTTGGGGTTCCGGATGACCTCCTGGATGGCCCGACCGGTCAGGTCCGACCGCGACTTGCCGAACATCCGGGCCCCGCTTTCGTTGATCCGGATGATCCGCTCATCCATGTCCACCGCCACCACCCCTTCGAGCATGCTCGACAGGACCGCGTCGAGCTCGTTGCGCTGGTGGAGGACCGTCCGAATCCGGTCGTCGAGCTGCCCGGCCATGTCGTTCATGGCCCGGGCCAGCTCCCCCATCTCCTCAGTGTCCGGCACCGACAGCCGATATCCGAGGTCTCCGCCGGCGAAATGCTCGGCCCCCTGGCGCATCTCCTCGAGGGGGCGGGCGATCCGCCGGGTGACGATGTACGAGATCCCGGCCGCCAGCACGGCCACAATCCCGCCCCAGAGGGCAAAGCGCATCTGGATGGCGTTTAAGTCCCGCTCGATGGCGTGGACATTGACCGCGGTCCGGATGATGCCCACCAGCTTTCCCGAGCGGACCATCGGCAGGGCCACGTACATCATGTCCTTTTCGAGGGTCCGGCTGAACCGGACGGCGGTCCCGCCCCGCCGCCTCAGTGCCTGACTCACCTCGGGCCGGTGGGCGTGGTTGTCCATCATGGCGGGGTCTTCACGGGAGTCCCCGATCACCTCTCCCGACGGGCGAATCACCGTAATCCGCGTCTGAGCGGAGCCGGGCAGGGATTTGCAAATCCGGTCCACCGCCGCCGGGTCCGGGGGAGCAAGATGAGGGAGAATCCGGGGAATCATGAGGTGGGCCCGCTCCGTCAGGCCCGAGGCGGTGTGATCCAGGTAGGATGTTCGGATGGCCCGGCTGGCATAGGCGCTGACCGCGATCAGCACGAACACGGTAATCACCAGATAGGAAGGGTAAAGCTGAGAAAAGAGGGGCTTTCGTTTCACGGCGCCCTCAGGGGAGCTCGGCGAACCGGTACCCGACGCCCCGGACCGTCTGGATGTAACGACCACAGTCTCCCAGCTTTTTCCGGAGCCCCACGATCTGGACGTCCACGCTCCGGTCGGTGACCGGGTAGGAGTCGCCGTGGACGGCATCGACGATCTGGGTCCGGGTAAAAACCCAGCCGGGGCGCCGGGCGAGAACCAGGAGGACCTGGAATTCGGTGAAGGTCAGGTCCACCGGCGACCCGCTGACATTCACCGCGCGGCGTCGAGGGTCCACGGTCAGCTCCCCGAACCGGATGAGGGTTTCCTCATCATCGACCTCCGGGCTCCCCCGCCGGATTACCGCTTTGATCCGGGCGTTTAAAATCCGGGGGCTGAAGGGCTTGGTGATGTAGTCGTCGGCCCCGAGCTCCAGGCCGGTGACGACGTCGGCTTCCTCGCCCCGGGCCGTGAGCATGACAATGGGGAGGTCCTGGGTCTTCTCCTCGCTTTTCAGGATCCGGGCCACTTCCAGGCCGTCCATGCCGGGGAGCATCAGGTCGAGGACCACCAGGTCCAGGTTTTGGCTCCGGGCGGCCTTCAGGGCCGCTTCGCCGGATGTAACGCAATGGACCTCAAAGTCGTCCTTGACCAGGTTGTAGCGGACCAGCTCGAGGATGTCCTCCTCGTCATCCACCACCAGAATCTGCTTGCGCTCCATGGAACCCCCTTTCGGCTGCCACTCTATCGGGCCATCATGGCCCGCATCATGTCGCCGGCGTTTTCCGCGTGGTCGGCAATGGAGCCGATGGTCTCCGACAGCCGGACGGTGTGAAAGACGGTGATCGGATCGACATCCATGTTGAAGACCCGCTGCTTCATGACGTCTTCGGCCCGGTCGGCCTCGTGCTCCTGCTCCCGGAGGTTCCGGATGATCTCCTTGACGACCCGGCGCTGCTTTTCCGAAAAGGTCTCGAAGTATTTCCGGGCTTCGGCCACCATCCGGGACAGTTGCTCGATGGGCTCGATCACCGCGTCCACGAGGAGTAGAAACTCCTTTTCCAGCTCCCGGGGAATCCCCGGCTCGGGACGGTAGGAGATCCAGTCGAGCGTGTCCTCCACCGCGTCCAGAACCCGGTCCTGTTCGCTTAAATATCGGAAAAGCTGGAACTTGTCCACCGGCAGGAGAGCGTTTTTGGGGGTATGTCCCCGGATCCGGCGCTTGATGACGTCGGCTTCGGTTTCCATCTGAACCACCTCGTCGCGAAGCTCGTCAAACCGCAAGCACTTGTGGGAGACATGACATTCAATGGCCTGCTGAAAGGTCCAGGCACATTCCTTGACCTTTTCCGCGTGCTCCTGAAGCGCCTCGAAGGGCGAGGCGACAAAGAGCGACATAAAGGGAAGGCGCATGACCGTATCCTCCGTTCATGGCTGGGGTAAGGTGTCTGTTATGAAAAAGCCGGCACCGGCGTCCATTAAATCAGGGTCCGCAGGATCAGAAAGGCGGCCATGCTGGTGAGAGCAGCCGCCGGCACCGTGAGGACCCAGTACAAAATGATCCGGAAGATAATGGTGAAATCGACGGCTTCGATGCCTCGGGCCAGGCCGACCCCCAGGACCCCGCCCACCGCCGCGTGAGTAGTGGACACCGGCAGGCCGGCCTTGGAAGCGATCAAAACCGTGGTGGCTGCCGAGAAATCAACGCAAAACCCCCTGGAATTGCTTAGGGTGGTGATCCGGGTCCCCAGAGTGTCCATCACCCGGTAACCGGCCATGGAGATCCCGCAGGCGATCCCCACGCCGCCGAAGATGAGCAAAAAAAACGGCACCGGCACGGTCGCCCCCACCGATCCGGTCTGAACCAGAAAGTAGATCACCGCCAGGGGCCCGATGGCGTTGGCCACGTCGTTGGCCCCCTGAGCCAGAGCCACATAGCAGGAAGTCCCGATCTGAATCTTCCGGAAAATCTCCTCGGCCCCGGCCTCGCTGTCCCCCTTGACAAACCGATGGATCAGCCACTTCCCCGCATACCCGATCCCGATGGCCAGCAGGATCGCAATGCCCAGGGTGGCGGTCCGCCCCAGAGACAGCGACCGGCCCAGGGGGGTTTTGAATAAAAAGGAAAGGCAGACCACAAAAGCGGCCATCCCGATGAAAACCGGCGACAACCGAAGGGCATGGGCATAGGGGTCCGGCCGGGAGAGTATCAGCCGGAGAATGATCTTCAACATCACAAAGGAGATGATCAGGCTGAAGGCCGGCGAGATGATCCAGCTCAGGATCACCGCCCCCAGCTTAACCCAGTTGATCACCGAAAATCCGCCGGCCATGATCCCGAACCCGATCATCGCCCCGACAATGGAGTGAGTGGTCGAAACCGGCAGGGACTTCCAGGTGGCAAAGGAGACCCACAAGGCGGCGGCCACCAGAGCGGAAAAGGCGCCCAACAGGGCGAGATGGGGGTCGGCGAGGATCTGAGTGGAGACGATCCCCTTGCGGATGGTGTTGGTGACGTGGGACCCGATAAAGGTGGCCCCGACGATGTTCAGAATGCCCGCGATGAAAACCGCCTGGCGAATGGTGATGGCCTTGGCGCCCACGGCCGAAGCCATGGAATTGGCCACATCGTTGGCCCCGATGTTCCAGGCCATATAGAACCCGAAGATGTACCCGATGATCAGGATCAGATATTGGTAGGTCATTCCCGCCGGCTCGACTCGGGTTGATGGTAACGGTGCGGACGGCACCGGCTCCTGACGCTGGGGCCGGGGATATCATGCCTTGGGCCGATGATCAACGCCTTATCGCCCTCCGTCGATCATTCGAAAAGATCCGGCTTGAAGCGGCGGGCACAAACGTGGTTAAGATGAATTGGGAGATGGCAATGAGGGGGGGATTCGATTCGAGGAGATTCGAGAATGAGCCGATACAATAACAAAATCATGATCTTGGTGCTGACGGCCTGGGCCTTCTGGTCCGCTGCCGGCTGCGCAACGGCGCCGACCGGGCCGCCGGCTCCCCTTGACGCATCCCTGGAAGAGGCGGTGAAACGCAAGTGGGATGACCCGGCCTTTACTTCGGTAACCACCTGGGTAAATTACAGCCCCGACCTGGAAAGCCGGAGCGAGGCCAACTTCTTCACCGGGACCCTGACTTTCACGACCATCGTGGCCCTCGAGACCGCTGATCCCCAACAGACGGGAGCGGACAAGATCGCCGGCCAGGTGAGGCGGACCCTGGCGGCCCGGACCCCGCAAGGGATCGAGCTTCTGGCGGATCAGGTGGCGGGTCCCCAAGGTGAGCCCGTGTCACCGGACCGGGTCGAGCCGTTTATCGAAAAAGTCGTCCTGCCCAAGCTGATCATCAACGGAACCGCCTACACCGCCAATGACGGCATCCGTCGGGTGAGCATGACCTCCCGGATCGAGCTCCTGCCGGATCACGTCCGGGTCCGGGCCAGACAGTACGCCCCCCTGGTCTGGCGGGCGGCCCAACGATTCGACCTGGACCCGGCCCTCGTCATGGCCATGATCCACACGGAGTCCCACTTCAACCCCATGGCCCGGTCCGGCGGCGGGGCTATTGGCCTGATGCAGGTCATCCCCCGCTTTGCCGGTCTCGAAGCCTACCTCCTTCTCCATAAAGAAGAGCAGATCCCGGACGAGTCCTATGTCTATGATCCGGAAAACAACGTCCTGCTGGGCACGGCTTACTACCATCTCCTCAAAACCCGATTCTTCGGGAAAGTCCGGGACCCGGTGAAAAACCGGTATCTTTCCCTGGCCTCCTACAACCTCGGCCCGACCATTGTCCGGTCCCGGATCACCCGCCCTCACCGGCCGGCCCGGTTGAGCCGCCAGGCCCTGCTGGCCGTCATCCGGCGGCATACCCCGGCCGAAACCCGGGGCTACCTCGACGGGGTCCTCGGGCGAATGCCGATGTACAAGGGCTTTTTCGGGAAAGGGGGAAAGATTCTGGCGCGGCTCGAGGCGAACCGGGAAGTACCTCCCGACCGGTTGATCACCCCGGCCGGGAGGGAATAGGATCTTGGGGTGATTAACGGTTCCGACGGCGCCGCATCCAGACGATGCGGAGGACCCCGGCCATCACCGTCAGTGAGCCGGCGCCCGGAACGCCCCTCCCCGCCGGGCCGGCTGAGGCAATAAAACAGGTTCCGCCGTCACCGCCGCCGTCGTCAGTGGCTGTCTCATCTTCCGACGGCTCGTCGTCATCGGCGGGGGTCTCGGCAATGGCCCCGTAAATCACGATCTTCTCCTCGTCGATGTACCGCCATCCCGCCTCCATCACGTCGATGTCGGTGGTTCCCTCGGGGAGCGGCTCGACCCGGATGATGGTGGCCGACCGGGTGCAGGCCCCGGCGTTGTGGTCCCATTCCTCGTGGTAGGGCCAGATCACATCCTGATTGTCGGACCGGCTGGACTGATCCGGCGGAGAAGGCTCCTTCTGAGGCACCACAACCCGGAAGGGACCGGAGCCGTCCAGGCGGTTTTCATCGTCTAAGACCCCGGGGGTGAGATCCACGCCGTCCCGCTTCAGGGCCAGAATGGCTTTCAGGCCGCCCTCGACGTGGATCGGGTCGCCGTGCTGCCGGCCGACCACGTTGATCGAGCTGTAATCGCACCATCCTTCCGCTTCCGGATGGTAATAGAAGGTGGCCGGCGGGTACTGATAGGGCTCGGCCGGATAGTCGCCGTAAACGTGGTAGAGCTCGGCGTCCTCGTCGTAGCTCAGGGGATGATACTGGGACCAGCCGTCCGGAGCGAAAACCGTGATGCCGGTGGCCGAATCGAGGATGCCGGCGTCATCCAGGAGCTTTTTCAGAGGGACGCCGGTGAATTGAGCGTAGTAATCCCCGGACCGGGAGGTGTTCATCATCATAAACTGGGTGTGCTGGTCCATGGCTTCGAGCTGGGCCTTGGTGTAGATCCGGTGGGGAGCCACCTCCTGGCCGGGGTTGTCATCGGCATTCCCCGGAAACCGGTCGGCGGCAATCTCTTCAGCGTTGGTGTGACCGTCACCGTCGGAATCGATCGTGCCGATGGCCCGAACCGCGTCTTCATCCCGCCCGCTGGTGAGATAATCCATTCCATATGCGTTCAGGGTGTCGATGATGTTGTATTCGCCGCCCCGGCCGGAACCGTCGTAGCCATAGGCATAGTGGCACCACTGACAGCTTCCGAGGCTGACGTACTTGCCCTCGTAACGCTCATACTCTCCGCCGCCGTGACAGAGGGCGCAGTGGTCGAGCTTGCTTCCGGCCTTGTCCGGATAGACCGATAGAAACCGGTCCGAGTCCATCTCGCCCTGGTGATGATAGGCCGCCAGGGCCATTCCCGCCGCCGCCAGCAGCATAACGCCGGCCGCCAGCATAATCCGCTTGCGTTTCATCCGTTCCTCCCTGCTTTGGGTTAGTGTGGTAGATTTAGAAATCAGTGCTCCATCGCACGGTCACGACCCGCTCCCGGTCAACGTAGTCGATCCGGCCGTCCGGATGGACCCGGACCCGGAGCGGGTCGGAAAATTCCGTGTGAGTGTAATCCAGGATGATCCGGTGCATGGGATAGAGAATCCAGTTGGCGGCCAGGCTCACCGCGTCGGCCGACTCCGCCGAGACATGGGCATCGGCCTGAATCCAGTTCCCGTCACCTTCAAACCGGGCATAGCGCCCGGCCAGGACCAAAGCCCCGAAAGTCCCCTCGTCGGGGTTGAAGAAGTGGTCCGGCCGGAGCGGCTTCAGGGCCCCCTCGGACAGGACCGGCTGCTCGCCGGTGACGCAGAAGGCGGCGCTCAGGTACCCGGCGGTAAAATCGGCGTCCCGGACATCGCCGCCCGAAGGCTTCAGGTCGGTGTAGGTCAGGCCCATCACCTCGCCGGCCACCGCCAGCCGGTTATAAACCCAGGCGGCCTCCAGCCCCCAGCGGATTCGCCGTCCCACATCCCGGAGCACCCCGAACTTGGTGTTGCTGGTGAGGACATATAAGCTCCGATCGTTGCTGGCCATGCCGGTGGCCCCGACATCGAGGTTGACGTTGGGCAGGTCAATCTCGGCCCAGGTGAATGATCCGCCCACCTGAAAGCCCCTGGCCCAGTCCGGGCCGATGTACCGGAACGGCCGGACGGTCAGCCGGCCGGCGATCTCCGGCTCGTCGTGCATGTTCCCCGATGTGGACCCGTCCACCCCATCGCCGTTGAACAGGCCGAATCCATAATAGATCGACTCGCCAAAGATTCCGCCGTGAGCCATCACCCCGATGTCCCGCTTGGGCGTCAGATCGTACCCCATGGACCGCTCAGCGAAAAACAGCCCCTTGTCCCGGGTCTGCCATTCGAAGCTAAACGGTGCCTTGAACTGGCCGAACCGGATGGCGTGAGGGGGCCGGACCGCCAGCTCGCCATAGGCATCGACCAAATTTTTCGTCTCGTTGCCCTGAAATTCGTACTCCAGCCCGAACTTGACCCATTCGGTGAGCTGCCCCCGGAACACCAGCCGGGCCCGCCGGATGTCGAAACCGTTGTCAGCCCGCTCATCTTCAAAAAAATAGCGGTAATCGGCCTGAAACGCCCCACCCAGGCGAACCTCCATCCCGCCTTCCTGCTCGGTCCGGATGTAAAACCCGTCCTTGTATCCGGCGAAAAAGACCTTTTCAGCCTGAACCGGCATACCCCACAGGCCCGGGAATATGGCCAGGCAAAGGATCATCAATGCCCGACGGGCGGGTTGGCGGACGCGGACGTAAAAATTTGAAACCATGGCAAAGGGTCTCCTTGACAAATCGCCGCGGCCGGGGAGCCGGCCGCCGTTCATTACGGGGCAATGGATACGGTGAAATCGATATTCTTGTCAATCAAGTTTTGTAATTATAATTAAACAAACCAAATATAACGAATACAAACCAATAGTCCGAATTATCGACCTGAAAGCATCCCCCACCCTTGGCCGCCGCCTTGCCGATTGAAATCGGAACCGCTTCGTGATAGGGCAATGATGAGAAATGGATTACTGGGCGTCAGTCATCCTTGGTTGCCGGTAAGAACATAAGGAATAAACATGTACAAAGACGACATCCTATACCTGATAGAGCAATCCCCACTTGAGATTGATACTGAAATACAGATGACGGGTCGTCCCCCAACCATGGCCAGCTCAGAATTTCTTACTCACAGGGAGCAGGGTGATTGGGCTGAGCAGGTTGTTTATAAGGCAATCAACGAATTTTCGGATCATTATTTTGCCGTTAAATCCGGACGGTCTTATTCAATAGCGGCGGGTGATGATAACTTTGCTGATTTTTACAGAGAATATCAGGGGGAGCTGAACAAAACAGGGAAGAAGCCAGACCTTTTGATTTTTAAATCATCTCATTTTCCGAACAGAAATGTTGACATCGAAAATGATGATCATGTGAAAAAGGCCGTAGCAGCTCTAGAAATAAGATCAAGCTCCTTTTTAATTGAGAAATATACGGCATTCATGGACGAAAGACAGAATGATGCAATCAATAGATGTGGAGAAATTCGAAGAATAATATTAGATGGAAGTCTTGGTGAGCTGCTCAGACGTAAAAACATAGCCATTTACAAACTCATAAAAGACGCCACGGATGAGACATTCAAAGAATTGGATTTTAGGCGTCCTTCATGGTCATCGACGCAAGAGCTTAGAGATTTGACATCGCTTTTAAAAGATTTGAAAGAAAATATAAGGACACTTCACAAGAGAGACTATCTAAGCATAACTCCAAAGATTGAAGATATTGCTCTCGTCAACAGGTGGATACAAAAATATAATGTGAGACATTTTTATTTACAGGTCTTTTTCGATAAAGCATACGTTATCTCATTTTTGGATATACTTGAGCTAATTTCAAATGATGAAAACGAAGGTACTAATTTTTCAATTGAGCGTGATGTGAAGAATCAGAGAAAGACAACAATTAAGATCAACATAAAAAAAGGTAAGGAAATCATAGGACGAATGGATATGCCAGAACACAAATCAGCTATGAAGGAATTGGATAGAGGACGGCTTCTATTTTATGTAACATTCAAAGGGGGAAAGGGGTATCTCGATAACACCATTTTTCTGAGAGATATTATTAATGCGTGAATCTGAATACATAGAGAATACGCCAATAAGTCATAGGAAAGAGCACGGTCAGTTTTTTACGCCCCAATCGGTGTCCCGCATTATGGCTCAGTGGATTATGAGTGAAGAGCCAAAAACCATTTTAGACCCTGCATTTGGGCTTGGAGTTTTTTATGATGAAGTCCTTAAGATCAAACCCAATAATCGGTTTCATTTTATCGGATATGAAATAGACAGAAATATCATCTCTTACTTGAATGGTATCGATAAAAGAGCAAATCTAAAGCTTTATAACTCTGACTACCTTGAAGCACGACCAGGCAAATTTGATGGAATTATATGCAATCCACCTTATCTGAGATTTCAAAAGTTTCTAAATAGACACGATGTATTACCGATAATTGAAAAGCAGATAGGTAAAAAACTCACTGGCTATTCTAATATCGCTTCAGTTTTTCTTGTAAAAGCCTTGAATGAGTTGAATGAAAACGGAAAATTAGCTTTTATTATGCCATTTGAGTTTTTTAATACGGGCTATGGCAAAGAAATAAAGAAAAGCCTTCTTGATGACAATCTATTAAAACAAATAGTTATTTTTTTAAATGAAAAAGAAATTTTTCCAGATGCGATTACAACTGTTTGTCTCCTACTTTGCAAAAAAGATAAAATAAAAGAGCCTATCAAAATTACGCAAATAAAGTCTGAAGACAATCTTGCGCGGGTCTTAAATATCAGCAACTATTATCAGAAAACCATTGATCCGTCAGACTTGCCGTTCAACAGAAAATGGACACCTATTCTGATGACATTATTTTCTGAAAGTTCCGTCCCTGATGGTTTCGTTAGATTGTCACTCTACGGTTCATTCACTCGAGGTATCGCAACTGGCGCAAACGACTTCTTTGCTCTCAATAAAGGGAAAATTCTCCAATTCGGATTAGGTGAGAAATCTATTTGTAAATGCATCACAAAAAGCTTTCAAATACGCAAGCCAGTTTTCACGGAAGCTGACTTTAAAAACTTGTATGATTTGGAAAAACCAGTTCATTGTTTAAATCTTAACAATAGTAAGACTAAGGAAGCACAAGAATATATAAAAGAGGGCGAGGCGCTCGGATACCATGAAAGATATCTTACAAGAATGAGAACCCCCTGGTACAAAATAGAAAGCCGAAAACCCGCCCCTATACTATTTGGTGTATTTAACAGAGGGCGACTGAAGGTCGTTAGAAACCTTACGACCGCCATAAACTTTACCTGTTTTCATTGCTTTTACCCGAATATGTTTGGTGAGCCACTAATTAATAAGCTCTTCGTTTATCTTCTCAG
>CAYNGG010000016.1:0-17823 GCA_964396575.1 uncultured Desulfobacteraceae bacterium
GCTCGACCCTATTTCTGAATACATTCGGCATCCTTCATGATTACTTTACATTTGCACTCAAAGTGGCAGCGGCATCCCGGCGCTGAAAGGAGCGGCTGGAAGCCGCTTCCACAAAGTGTAAACTACTTTTTTGCACATTTTGAAGGATGCCATACATTCAATTTATTATAGCTTCCACGCCCTTTCCTTGTGCAAGGCCCCCCGATTATGATATGGTCCATCCGAGTTTGTTAGTGAGTGTCCATCCATAAATGGCCAATTGGCTCGATATCCGCGTTGCGCTCAAAATTTTATCCTCGAAATATCAAATAGATGCCTGTGATAAAATTTTTCGCGCGCCTCCATCTCGACCCGATTTTCCGGTTTTGGATGGACAATAGTGAACCCGAGTGATCATCCATCCCACAAGGTTTGAAGGAGTCATGTCATCCACCCAACCCGATTGCCCTCTGTCCAACCCATTGAACTGCAAAGAATATCACAATCCAAAGGTGTGTGCGCTGGTCAGGAAAGACCGGACCTGCCGGAAAAAACGGAAGCTCCCCCCCCGACCGAAGCTGAAAACCGGCGACTAGCTTTCCGGCCAGTGGCGGGGAACCCGGGGATGCCGACTTCCGGATCAGGCGTGGCCGGCGGTGTCCGACAGGAGAGCGGGATCGATGCCAAGCCGACGCAGGGCCATCTTCCAGCGATCCTTCACCGCCGCCTCGAAGATGATCTCCGGACTCAAGGGGCCCGAGATCCAGGCATTGTCCCTGATCTCCGATTCCAGTTGAAGCGGCCCCCACCCCGCGCAGCCGATGACCACCAACGCCAGCTCGGGACCCCGTTCCCCGGCAATGGCCTCCAGAATATCCGGAGTATTGCTCATGGCCAGATCGTCATCGATCATCAGGCACCCATCCCATCCGAATGGCGGGCCGTGCAGAATGAACAGCTCGTTTAAGTGTACCGGACCGCCGATATGCACCGGCATCCGGCCCGCCGCGGCGGTGTGATCGATGTCAAGCTCATCGAAGATCTCCTTGCAGGAGACGGCATCGTGAACCCGGTTGATGACCAGCCCGATGGCCCCGTCCGTGGTGTGCTCACAGATACAGGTCACGGTGGAAGCGAAGTTGGGGTCCGCCATGCCGGGCATCGAAATTAAAAACTGCCCCTTGAGCGTTTCCGGATAGTCATTGCCCATGATATCGTCTGTCTCCATTGCGGGTCGTGGGTTGGCGCGCACCCTTCAAGCTCGATATTCCTACTGATAACGCCTGCGTTTGTCAAGCCACGAGGCAACACCGCTCATTCGGACCCCGTGGCGCTAAAGCACTCATCTTCGGCAGGCGGAGCTGACCGCCGCGCCGGTTTGAAAGGACCTTACATAATGCCCATTGACTTTCACCCCATCGGCCTCGATGACCAAGACCGATACTTGCGCCGGCTTGCCCGCTGTGCTCAACATCCGTCAGACTACAGCTTTGTCAACCTCTGGGGCTGGGCCCTCGAATACGGCCTCGAATGGGCATGGACCGATGACCTCGTTTTCATCCGGCAGCAAAAGCCCCGGCCATGCTACTGGGCTCCGATCGGCGACTGGGCGGAGACTGACTGGCCTTCGGCCCTGGCCTCGCTGAGCGACTCGCCCATCACCTTTACCCGGGTTCCGGAGTATCTCGCCCGCCAGTGGGAGGCCGCCTTTCCCGGATCGATTCAGGTCACCGACGCCCGAGGCGACTGGGACTACCTTTACGACGCCGCCGATCTCATCGCCTTGCGGGGCAATCGGTTCCACAAAAAGAAAAACCTTCTCAACCAGTTCCTGAAAGCCTATGCCGCCGAATACGTCCGCCTGACCCCGTCAGTCATCGACGAAGCCGCAAAGCTCCAAATGGAATGGTGTGAATGGCGGGACTGCGAGTCAATGCGGATTCTTGCCGCTGAAAACCGGGCCATCGAGCGGGTCTTTGACGCCTGGTCCACCCTGCGCGGGCTGGTCGGGGGAGGCATCCGGGTGGACGGTCGGATGGTGGCTTACACGGTCGGCGAGCAGCTTTCCGACAATACCATCGTGATTCACTTCGAAAAGGGCAATCCAGAATACAAAGGGGTTTATCAGGCCATCAACCAGATGTTTCTGGCCAATCTGACCGACGACCGTATTCAGTGGGTCAATCGGGAGCAGGACCTGGATGATCCCGGCCTGCGGAAAGCGAAAATGTCTTACAACCCCGCCGACTTTCTCCGAAAGTACCGTGTCACCATGGATACGTGAGATTCTCCGGAGCCGGGTCAGAACCCCAGAAAGGATCGGATGGCGATGATCGGCTTCCGGAAGATCTGCATCCCCAACAAGGTCGAGTCCCCGTAAATCTTGGCCGTGCCTTTCTGCCCCGGCCGGACCTCGGGCGTCTCTCCGGTCCAGACCGCTTCAGCCGGCACCGATGGGATCCCCTGATCGGAAACCTGAACATCGAAGCCCACTCGGGTGAGGATCGACGGGAGGCTGTGTAAGGGGTCGCTGTCCAAGCGGACCTCAACCCGGGCATTGTCTTCCATGAACCCCACGTCGGAGGTCGGCACCATGATCCGGACCTTGGTCCGGTCGGGATCGGCCACGCTCAACACGGCCTGGCCGGTCTGCAGGGCGGACCCGATGAGCGCGTCCGGGTTATCAAGGACGATCACCCCCGCTTTCTGAGTCCGAACCTCGGCCCGTTCCCGCTGCCGCCGGTAGAAACGCACGTCAGCCTCGGCCCGTTCCACCTCCAGTTGCTGGACCGGGAGCTCAGCCCGGGCCTCGCGGTCCCGATGGGCCGCTCCCTCCAGCCGGACCAGCTCCGCCCGAGCCACGGCGACATTCCGGTGGGCCTCATCCAGCCGTTTGTCCAGAACCCGGGCGTCATAGCGGAACAAGACGGTCCCCGGCGTCACTTCCTGGCCAGGTTGAACCAGCAGCTCCTTGAGAATTCCGTCCATGGGGGCGAAAATATGATGGGGCCGGTCGGGCACGACCCGGGTCGGCGCGGTCACGCTGGATTTGACCGGCAAAGCCAGCACCAGCACCGCCGCCAGCAGGATCATCGACCGGACCAGACGCTTCCGTGATTGGCCTGTTTGGGTCCGGGGGCGGGCCAGGCCATGCCCGAGGAACAGCGCCATGTGCTGGAGCAGCTCCACGTCGGTGCGCTCCCACGGCACCCCCCGCCACCGCTCCAGCCAGAGGGCATAGCTCGGAGGAACCCGATTTTCCCGGTCAAGCCAGAGGGGCAGCCAGAGGATCGCCGTGCTCCCCATGGCGCCCTGGACGCTTTGAAGGCTGTCCGAGCCTCGTTGGGCCGGCGGGACCACGATGGGCTCATGCCGGTCCCGGTAGCTCCGCCGCACCGTCTCCACCGCGTCGGCAAAGGCGCTGTCCTGAGCGGCGGCTCCCCCGCCGGTCACCGCCCGGATGGTATGTCGGCCGGAGAGGGCCACGAGGACCGCCCGGTCCACCCGGACAATCTCGGCGATCCGGTTCACGGTAAGCGCCGCCGCCTCGCTAGGGATTGGCGTCGAAAGCACCGCTTCACAAACCCGGAGAAACCGGGCCAGCACCATATCCCGACCCGGCCGAGGCGCCGGGGCGGCCCGGCCGGCGGGATTCCCGCCTCCGGCAGGGGCCGGATCACCCGACGGGGCGGAAGCTGTTCCCGGATTACGGGACAATCTGGACCTCCCCCTTCATCCCCGACAGGAGACCCGCCGGGGGCTTTTGGAGCGTCCAGACCACCTGAGCAGTGTTGCTTAGCTCATCAACCTCCGGGACCACCGCCTCGACGGTCCCGGTCACCTCGCTGTCCAGATCATGGACGTAGAACCGGTGAGCATCTCCGTCTTTGAGGCCGACCGCCAGCCGGGAGGGGATGTTGGCCACGGCCCGCAGAGAAGTGGGGTCCAGGACATCCACCACCGGCTTGCCGGCGGTCACCCATTCATGGGGCTGGACATGCCGCCGGATGATCACGCAATCGTAAGGAGCACGGATATACGAGTTTGAAATCTGCCGCTTGATGATCTCGATGTCAGTCTGGATCACGTCGCGCTCCATCCGGGCCTCGGCGACCTCCTCGTTGGTGGCCAGGCCCCGCTTGCTGAGCCGGGAGAGGTTTCCCATCTTGGCATTGAGGTGCTGGAGCGACTGCTCCCCTCGCTTTTTCCGCAGGGCCAGCTCGCCGGTGTCCACCTGTCCGATCACCTCGCCGCGCTTCACCGATCTCCCCACGTCATAGTTGAGCCGCGTCATCACGCCGGCTCGCTCGGCGGATAATACCGCCCGTTTCCTGGCCTCGAAAATCACCGGGTAGATTTCCCGGTCATCCCCTCGGGACCCGGCATCCTGGGCTCCGACCGGTGTCGTCAGGGAGCACATCAGGGCGATGAGGCCCAGTATTCGTCCGATCTTCAATCTGATCATACCCCAATCCTTTTCGTTTTCCGACGCGCATCCGCCCGATAACTGCTACCATAACCCGCGCTCGAGGACATGCCGCCAAATCCACCCAATCCATGTTCCCGCCAGTGACCGCGGCCTGCCCTGGGCCCACAGCCAGGCGGGGATGCCATGGGGCAGATCAGGCGGCGGGTCAACCACTGAATAGGTAAAGGCATAATAGGCATCCCGGGGCCGCTCCCCTTCGGTATCCGCCACCGATGCAATGGGGCCGCCGGCCACGTCTAGGAGACTTTCGTTGGGCAGGTAATGGACCGGAAACCGGCTTTTGTCCTCGAATCGAACGTCGGCGGAAACCCCGACGGCCGGCAGCCGGACCCTGGCCGACTCGCCCTCGGCAGCCGTCATCTCCGAGACCTGGTTTTCATGGACGTAGATCTTGAGCTCGACCCCGGCGGGGTCGGCCACCGTGAGCAGATAGGTCCCCTGACTCACAAACCCACCCACATAGAGCGCTTCGTTGACCTCGGTGACAACCCCGTCAAAAGGGGCTCGAATCTCCAGCAGGGAAATGGCTTCACGGAGCTTGGCCAGAGCGGCCATCAGTCGCTCTTCTTCGGCCTGAAGCCAATTCCGGTAGGCCCTCTGCTCGCCGCCCCCACCGCCCAGGCCGGCGATGGAAGCCCGGACCCCAGCGAGGTCATATTGCGTCATCCGGGCCTCATGGGTGAGCGTTTCGCTTTCGATCCGGGTCAGGAGATCTCCGGCTGCCACCCGTTGTCCGCGTCCGGGCATCGGGAGCGTGATCTCGCCCCGGACGGCCGCCTCCAGCCGACTGGCGTTTTCAAACAACAGCAAACCGGGCAGGTTAGTCGAACGCGGCAGCGGGGCGGCCACCAGCACAACCAGGGCGACCAGGCCGGCCAGGGTCAGCAGGGTCCGGCGTCGGGATCCGATATACGACCGGTTCCGGAAAATGGCCGCTACCTCGTTCCACCCCGGCCGGATGATAAAGAGCCAGATCTCCGCCGCAAAGACCATCAGCCCCAGAGCCGGAAAAAAAAGGTAGTAAACGGCGATAGCGATGGATAGCCCCACCAGAATCCGGTAAACGATGGCGAAAAACCCGTAAACGATCATCGCCCGCCGCTGAGGATGGATCTCGGGCACCGGCCCCCGCCAGTCGAAAAGAGCCCGCCGGACCGCGTATCTGAGCATGGCAAAGGCCCGGGGCCGAAGGTTGTCGATCCCCCACCAGTCCATGAGGAGATAGTAGCCGTCGTACCGCATGAACGGGTTCAGGTTGATCAGAATCGACGAGATCAGGGAGGCCCCCGACAGGAAGAACATCAGACTTCGGAGTATGCCGTCCGGGAAGACCGCCCAGAGCAACAGGGCTATCCCGGCCACGGCCAGCTCGAAGAGAACCCCGGCCGCGCTGATCCAGATCCGTCGCCGACGGTCCGGAATCTTCCAGGCATCCGTGGTGTCGGTGTAGAGCAGGGGCCAAATCACAATAAAAAACAACCCCATGCTCCGGACATGAAGCCCCATGGCCTTCGCCGTGTAGGCGTGGGCCAGCTCATGCCCGACCTTCAGCGCAACCAGGCAGAAGATAAACGCCAACGCCCCCTGGGGGGTGAAAAGGTAGCTCACCGTTCCCAGGTAGAGCTCGATTTCCTGAAGCGTCAATGCCAGCCCGAGAAGGCCGCAAAGGAGGTAGATCCACCGGGCCACCGGCGACCAGAGCCCCGACACCCACGGCAGGGTCCGGGAGAGGAAACGATCCGGACGGACGAGGGGCACCCGGAAGAAAATCGCCCCCGCCATCAAGCGATCGATCAGCGACGGGCTGCTCGCCCCACCCGCCGCGTCCCGGCGGACCGCCTCGGACTCGGGAAGATGGGCCAAAGCCTCCCGCTGGAGCATTCGGATAAAACCGAGAATCTCCCCCAGCGGCGGCCGGAGTCCCGTGGTGGCGTAAAGATGAGCCACCGCCCGGTCTAGATCGGGCTCCACCGTCAGCCGATAGACCAGCTCCCCCTCGATGTAGCCGAGCCGATAGTTGTTCCCCCGGAGCGGGTCCTCCAGGACCCAGGTCCGCTGGCCATCGTGGTCAACAGGGCCGGCGTGGAGCACCAGGTCCGGTCTGAGCCCCCGCCAGGGAATTTCCAGATGGGCCGCGATGGACGTCGAGCTTCCGGCGTCCGCCGAGGATTTCAGATTGTTGATTTCTGATTTTAGATTGTTGGGTGTAGGCTCAGAAGCGCGGGTCACGGCGCCCCCTCCCGTTTGTCCCGGAATTCTCCATAAGCAACCGAACCGCCGGTGAAGACTTCGCGGTTCCGGGTTCCGGGTCTCCCGTTTCTGGTTCAACCAACCAGGAACCAAGAACCAGGAACCACAAACCAGGAACCAGGAGTCTCACGGGCGGTTCAGATAGGTCCTTCGATTTAAACAATGGGCGCGGGAGATCGGCTCCCGCGATCAGCAATTTTCCGTTTCGCCGGTATTGCTCCATCGAGCCGGCCGGTCAAAGGCCTCCCGTCCCTCGAAAAAGGCCTCCTTCAGCTCCCCGGGACCCACATCGTTGAAAGTCTGGCCCCCGGCTTCCTGCATGGAAAGCTGAGAATAGATATCATGCTCCTCGTCCCGGTTGAGCCGGGCAAAAGCTTCCTCTTCCTCAGCGCCAAAGGCCTCGGCAAAAACCCCCGGGCGGTGAGTAAACCCCGGATCTCCCTCATCCCGCATGAACAGGCGGTTGAAAAGGTCCAGCTCCTCGTTGAAATACTCCCCGTCGATCCGGTCAACAAACGGCTTTTCCCAGCCGAGGGTATTGGAGAGGTAATCCCAGGTGATGTTGCAAACCCGGGCATCGGGATCGTATGCCGGGGCAAACCGGCATCCGATTTTCAGGGCCTCTTCGAGGGTGCAGCACTCGTAAAGCTCCTCCTGACCGCAGGCATCGGCCAGGCTGCGCAAGGCTCTGAAGGAAGACACCCGGCCGGTGTCCTGGACCTCGCCGGGAAAGGTCACGGGCCCCGCCGACAGAGGCTCCCCACCCAGACCCGGCGGCCGGGGCACGCCGATCAACCCGAGAGCTCCCTCCACCGGAGTCGGCTCAAAGCCCCGATGGGGAGGCGGGTTGCCCACGAAGATCCGGATCAGGTCGGTGTCGGTCCGGGGGCCACCCTCTCCAGTCGCGCCCAGGTCATTGGTCTGGATGGTCAGGTGGGCCTCACCCCGGAAGTCGGGGGTGGGGTCGTATCGGACCTGATTCAAGGCGGCATTGACCTCGCTGACGGTCCCGGTGATGACTACCCGCTCCGTCCCGTTGTTCTGGATCGCCACGCCGGGGACGTTGTTGGTCACCGTGAGTGTACTGCCGTCCACCGTCAGGGTCACCTGAACGTCCTTGTCAAACCGCTCTCCGGCCTCGTTATACCCATAGGCGTCGATGTCCGTGATGGACAGCCGGTTGCCGTTGATCTCGTTGAAGGCCAGAGCTTCGTTTTCCGGGGTAAACAGGGTGTCCGGAAAGGTTTCCCGGCCGTTGTAGAGGTTGATCGGCCCATCGTTCACCGGGATCACGGTCAGACTACATTTGGCCGGCGGATTGCTCTCCGCCCCCCGGTCATCCACCACGTTGAACTCGATGGTCCGGTTGGTGTCATCCGGATTTTCCGACGGGTTATAGAAGGTGATCTGACGGAGGGCATTCTGATAATGATCGATCGTATCGACCCCGGTGAGCTCTAGTGTCCCGGTATCCGGGTCATAAGTCGCCACAATGCCGGTTCCGTCAATGGCAATCCCGTTGACGGCCGAATCGTTGCCGATCCGCAGCTCGTCGTCCACCTTCGGGTTCTGGATAACCGCCGTCAACGACTGGAGCTGATCGCTGTCGTCATCCGTAATGACCGCGTCAGCCTCGGTGACATGCACCGGGGCGTCGCCTTCCCGGAAGGTCGCGGTAAAGGTTCCGGGGATCCCCGGCGGGAGATTCCCCCGCTCCACGTCGATGGTCATGGTGTAATTGGCCACGCTGTAAGCGGGCGCCGGCTGGCCGTCATCGGAGACCTTGAACTGGAAGTCGTCGAAATCGTCCCCCCAACTGTTCTCATCCGGTGTATAAACGAGCTGACCGGCCCGGATGCTATCCACCGGGATATCATCGCCCGCCGCCACCCCGGCCCCATTCAGGGTCAGGGTTCCCCGGCCGGGCAGCGTGGTGATCTGAACCGTTCGGAACGGGTCGTTCTCCATGTCCTCGAAGGCGAAATCAGGCAGATTGAAGGCATAGCCCTCGTTTTCCACCGTCCCCACCGTGTTGTCCTCGCTCGTCGGCGGATCATTGACCGGATCGACGATGATGGGCATTAGATAGGCGTCGGCGCTGTAAAGCTCCCCATTGTTGACCCTGAATTGAAAATCAGCATATTCATACTGGTTGAAAGGATGGTCCTCACGTCCGAACGCATCCTGATTGGGCGTAAAACGCAATTGCCCGGCATCAATTTGATCACGGCTGATTTTGTCAAAAAGCTGAACTTCTTCTCCATTCAAGGTCAGAGATCCGGCCGAGACGGTCTTGGTGACCCAGATCTCCTGAAGGTCGTTGCCATCAAAGTCCTTATAATCGAAGTCATCCAGAGTGAAGGTGTAGCTGGTGTCCTCATCCAGGGAGACGGGAATGGCGGGCCCCTCGGGCCGCTGATTGACCGGCTCGACATCAATGGTCATGGTGTAACCCTCAACGCTGTATTCCTTGCCGTCATGGACCTTGAAGGTAAACCGGGCGTAATCCTCGCCGTGCTCGTATTCCACGGGGGTAAAGACGAGATTCCCGGCCACGATGTCGGCCACGGGGATCTCGGCGCCGTCAGTCAGGGCCTCGCCGTTGGAGGTTAGGGTCGCGCCATCCGGAAGGTCGATATCGGTGATCTGGACCCGGTCCATCTCATCGGTGACGTCCACATCGTTGAAGATGAAGTCAGTCTCCCGGAACCGATAGCCCGGATTGATCGTATCGGGATCGACCTCGAAGGCCACCACGGTGTTGTCGATAGAGGTCGGCGCATCCTGGATCGGGGTTACATCGAAGGTGAGGACATTGGGATCGATGCTGTACGCGGTGCCGTCATGGACCTTGAACTTCACCGTTGCATAGGCCTCCCCGTTGGCATCGGGATTGGGTGAGAAGGTGAGCTTCCCGGCCCCGATCTCGGCCACCTCGATCTCCTGATTCAAAGCCACCGGATTCCCGTCCAAAGTCAGACTCCCGGCGGTCACCAACTGGGTCACCTTCACCCGCTCAAAGGACCCGCCATCCGGGTCCGTAAACCCGAAGTCGGCGGCCGTCAGGGTGTGAGTCGTGTCCTCATCCAGGGTGATGGTGGTATCGGTGCCGGTCGGGGGGATGTTACCCACCGTGACGTTGACCGTCATGTTATAGTCATCGTCACTATAAACGGTTCCGTCGTGGACCTTGAACCCGAAGTCGGCGTATCCGTCTCCCGAAGCGTTTTCAGCGGGGACGAAGGTCAGCTTACCGGCCGCGATGTCAACGGCGTCGATTTCCCCGTTGAGGGCCACCTCGGCCCCGTCGAGCTGGAGGCTGCCCGCGCTTTGGAGCCGGCTGATCTGGACCTTGTCAAAGCTATCGCCCGCATCCACATCGTTGAAGCTGAAATCGGCCAGCTCGAAGGTATAGGGGATATTCTGGCTGGTGGTCACCGTGCCATCGACCGCCGTGGGAGGGTCGTTGACCGGGTTGACGTTGAATTGGATGGTGTAGGCCGATTCGCTGAACGCCTGGCCATCGCTGACCTTGAAGCGGAAGGTGGCGTATTCATCGCCATTGGCGTCCTCATCCGGGGTAAAGGTCAGCTTCCCGGCTTCGATGTCGGCCCGGGAGATCTGGTCGTTGAGCGCAACATCCACTCCGTCGAGGGTCAGCTTCCCGGCCGTCTGGGTCTGGTTAACCTGGACGGCGGCCAGAGTGTCGCCATCGGCCACGTCGGAAAAGCCGAAGTCGTCCACGCTGAAGGTGTAGGGCGTGTCCTCTTCCATCGTGATCGTTTTGTTGGCGGCGGTGGGGAGGTCGTTGACCGGGGTGACATCCACCGTCATGGCGTAGTCATCGACGCTGTAATCCTTGCCGTCGGAGACCTCGAACCGGAAGGTGGCATAGCCGGCGCCATTGGCATCGGGGGCCGGCACGAAAACGAGATGTCGGGCCACGATCTCGGCTACCGGGATCTCATCTCCGGCCGCCATCGGAACCCCGTTGAGCTGGAGAGAGCCCGCTGTGGGCGATTGGCTAATCCGGACCTGGACCAGCGTGTCTCCGGCATTGACGTCAACGTCGTTGAAGAGGAAATCGTTCCGATTAAAGACGTAATTGGTATCCTCTTCGGTTGTCACCGTGTTATCCAGAGCGGTGGGCGGGTCCTGAACCGGAGTCACATTCACGGCCACCGTGTAGGAACCGACGCTGTAAGCACCGCCGTCATGGACCTTGAACCCGAAATCGGCGTACCCCATCCCGTTGGCGTTAGGGTTGGGCGTGAACCTCAGGTTGCCGGCCTCGATGTCGGCCCGGGCCACCTCGTCAGACTGCAGGAGCTCAACGCCGTTAAGCGTGAGCGATCCGGCTGACTCCAAGCGGGTGATTTGGATCTTCGTCAACGGGTCGCCGTCGGGGTCGTTGAAATTGAAATCAGCCACGGTAAAGGCGTAAGTGGTGTCCTCGTCGAGAGTCACCTCGCCGTTAGCGGCCGATGGGGCCGCCAGGACGCCGAGGTAGTCTCCCAGAAGGTCCGTTTGCAACGGGACATCCACCGCCGGGGTCGATCCGTCCGCTGCGACCTCGAGGTCCCAATCCCCCCCATTGCCGGTGATGTCATCCGAAGCGAAAACGTCTGCGCCGGTGGCCGCGGCGAGCCCGTCCAAGAGGGCCTGGCCGTCGCCCTGACCGCCCGCGTTACAGCCGAAGAGAAAGATCCGGCCGTCTTCGGCCATCACGCCGTTGAGGGCCCGCCAGGAGGAATCAAGCTGGTCCACCGTCTCAGCGGTAACCGCCTCGTTGCCCACCGTAAACCCGCCGTCATCACCGTGAGACAGGAGAGTCACCGATCCGACCGGTCGGCCGAGCTCCTCCGACAGGCGGACTACCTGATTCACGACATCCTCACCGGAATCATTTTCAGCATCGTAGATGATGACCCGGGCATCTGCGTCGGCCGCCGCCGCCAGAGCGTCGGGGTCTGGGAGGCTGTCGGCGATGAGAATAACGTCCACCGGCTCGGAATCGACTTCCGGGTCGGCCAGCAGGGCCGCCGCGTCGGCCGCCGCATCGCCGATATACCCGGTCTCGGCCGGCTCCGGAGCATAGTTCCCCCCCTCGTGAGTCGCGTCCCCGTCGTCCGCGTGATCGACGGCTTCGGCAACGGCCGCCAGGGCCGCACCGTCCAGGACGATCCGGTTTTCCAGCTTCATCAGCTTCAGCATATCAACACCTCCCTAATGGTGAACGTGATATCCGCCTAAACACTCCGACGGGCGAAAGCCCCCGGCTTTTTTCTTACCAATGGCTGGATGTGGGGGGAACAATCCAGTATTCCATATCGTTCGATTTGAGGTTCTGGGCCAGACGTCTCGCCTCGGGCTCGGTCAGCCCCAGCACCCGGACCCGGTTGAAGAGATTTCCGCCGAGCCGTTTGGTGGAGATCCGGGCATCCCGATTGTCCATGAGCCGAAGATCGAGGTTCTTAATCTGGTCGATCCGCTTGCTCGGACCGCCTTCTTCCGTAAATGATCCCATCTGAACCGCCCAGAGAAACCGATCCGAGGCATCGGTGGCCCATCCCGAGGCGTCCGCGGTCAGAGGGGCCTCGCCCGTTTCTCCGCCGGAGGTCAGCCCTCGGGTGTCGGTAAAGGCGAAGTCATCGCCGTAGGCGTCGGCATCGGACCAGGCCTCATCGCCCGGGGGGGCGCTTCCGGCACCCGCGCCGGTATCGGCCCCCGTGTCGAGGTCATCCGGCGATCCGGCAAGGAGATCAGTGGTGCCGAAGACGTCGCCCCCGGTATCCACTTCGCCTCCGGAAAACCCGGTCGGCGTCTCCAGGGTGATGTCATAGCCGGCTTCTCCGATGTCCCGGCCGGCGAGAATCAGGTTGGCATCGCAGTTCTGGGGGGCTACGCCGATGCTGACGCAGAGCCGTTTGTGGGCTACCATCATATCGACCACCGCTTCGTCCCGGCGGAGCTTGGCCGCCATTTCCTCGAGATACCGCTGGGTTACCGCCAGCTTCGGCAATCGGTTCATCTGGCTCTTGTCCTTTGCCATACCGAGCAGATTGGCGGCCAGTTGGTAGGTCTCTTCCAGGAGCCGGAACCGGTCAACCTTGATGGCATAATCCAGCAGCGCAATGTGAACCTGGGTGATAACGCCCACCGTCATCATCATCCGTTGGGCCTCGGCCATGTTGACGGCGATCTTCCGCCCCTTGAGAGTCGCCAGGGTGGAGGGGATGTTGAGGAGGTTCCAGCCCACGCCGGCCCCGACGCTGTTCCAGGTGTTGGAATAAAGAAGCCGGTTGTCGTCGTAGTGGGTGGCCGTAAAGAAGCTGACGCCGGGAAATAAGCTCAAAAAGGCCGTCTTGGTCTCTTCCTTCTGGATCATTACCTGGATGTCGCTCCGGAACAGCTCGGGCCGATGGGTCAGGGCATATTCCTCGAGGGCGTCGATATCCAGGTCCTTGGTGTGAGGAAGAGCGGCGACAATGTTCTTGATGGGGGGCCGGGCCAGAGTGTATTGGACGTTCTGGTTGAGCCCCATCAGCCGGGAGAGCTCCAGGCGGGACGTGGAGAGGTTGGCCTGAAGCTGACGGATGGTCAGCTCCAGCTCCTTGAGCCGAAGCTCGACCTCGGCGCCGTCCATCCGGTCCATATCCCCGGTGGCCACGGCGGCGTCGATGTTCCGCTTGATCCCCTTAAGCTCCTTTTCCACCGCATGGACATAATCGAGGGCATCTTCCAGGGCCGCCGCCTGCCAGTAAGCCTTGGTGATGTCCAGGGCCAGTTGCTGCTCCTGACGCCGGCGCTGCTTTTCCATGGCCTGCTCCCGCATCTCGGAGGCGGTGGAGCGGACGTAGGCCAGGGCGGTGTCGAGGAGGTTCCAGGTCAGCGAAAGGTTCGCCTTGAAGCTGTCCTTGAGCTCGGAGACGGTGTAATCCCTCTGGTCCATATCGAGCTGCCAGTTGTAAACATCGCTTTTCCGGAGATCATCGCGGTACTCGAACCGGGCATCGGCGTTCAAGCCGGGGAGCATCCGAAGGCGCTGGGCCAGGGTCTCCCTGTCGGCGATTTCCTCGTCGAGCTTGGCGATCCGGACTTCGAGGTTGTTCCGCAGCCCGAGGTTGATCACGTCATCCAGGGTCAACGGCTCTTCGAAGTTGATGTCCATGGGCGGCTTGATCATTTCCAGATCGCTTCTGGCGTTTTGCTCCCGCTGATCCGCCAGCTCCGCCTCGTTCAAAACCCGTCCACAACCGGCAAACGTCACCGCGATGCAGATGAGTAGCATCAGCCCGACGCCCGACCCCGACAATGCCCTTCCGAACCTCATGGTTTCATTGCGCATTCGAATACTCCATTTTGGTGCTGGCGTTTTGGTTGTCATGTTGAAAGGTCATCATCCTCTCCGCCGTCCCTGCTGAAAAAGACGCTATTCCTTGCATTCATTATTCAAAAGACCCGGCCATGTCAAGCTTTTTCACGAATTTTAGATTTTTGATTCTGGATTTTTGATCTTTGATGGAAATCCGGCACTGAGTTTTGAGGCCTGAGGGCTCACCACTCACCACTCAGCACGCATCACTCAGCAGTCAGCGCGGGATCTTCACCCCACAAATCAGCAATCCAAAATCTACAATCCAAAATTCTTAACCGGCTTCATCCTCCGGCAACGCACCGCCCGAATCAATGGGGCAAATGACGTATTCGGCCGTCAGGAATTCTCTACTCAGCAGCCCCGGCCGGCATCCGGATCAATAGATTCCCCAGGTGCCGTCCGCGTAATACCGGTGGAGCACCGGCCTGCCGCGGCGGTTGACCTCGACCTCGGCAACCGCTTCGGGCGAGATCACGCCCCGGCCGAAATGGACCATGGAGACCACGGCATCGCCGTTTAAAAACCGGGTCGGCAGAGCGTCGTAGTCGCCGGCAAGGACCCGATCCTTGAGCGTTTCCGCGTCCATGGCCTCCGCCCGCACGCCCAGGACCCATCCCCATTCGCCCATGGTCGGAATCGGGTTGTGATACGGCAAGGCCGTAAATCCGGCCGCCCGGACGGTCCGGAGAATACACTGAAACGCCCGCCGGGAGAAAAAGGGGCTCGCGGCCTGGGTCACGAAAACCCCGCCCCGGGTCAGATGGCGCCGAACCGAGGCGTAGAAATCGACGTCATAGAGATGCATGAGATCCACGGTGTCCGGATCCGGCAGATCCACGATGATCACGTCGTACAGGGTCTCGTCGGCTTCCACAAACCGGCCGGCGTCGGTGTTTATCACCGATACGGCCGGATGATTCAGCGAGCCGTCGTTGATGGTCACCAGGACCGGATGGGTCCGGGCCAGGTCGGTCATGGCGGGATCAAGGTCCACCAGGGTCACCGAATCGACGCTCCCGTGTTTCAAAACCTCTCTTAGGGCCAGCCCGTCGCCCCCGCCAAGAATCAACACCCGGCGGGCATCCGGCGCCAGAACGGTGGCCGGATGAACGAGCGGCTCGTGATACCGCTCCTCGTCGTAAGTGGAAAACTGCTGCTGGCCGTTGAGGTAAAGCCAGTGGTGCTGCCGCCACTGAGTCATGACGATCTTCTGATAGGGGGTCTGGTCCGAATAGATGATCTTGTCAACGTATTTTTTCTGCTCGCCGTGGATGATCACCGGCTGAGCCAGAATAGCGATGGCCGCCAGCCCGGCCAGGGTGACCCCGCCGATTGAGATCAACATCCGTCGGCGCTCCAGCAAGAAGAAAAACCGCCAAAGTACCAGGCCGGCCACCAGGAAATTTACCGTCCCAAGGATGATCGGGGTGTAGGTGAGCCCCAGATGCGGCAGAGCGAAAAAAGCGAAGAGGATGCCCCCGAGCAGGGCGCCATAGTAGTCCTTTTCCATGACCCCGGAGATATTGATCCGAAGCTCCTCGTAAGTATTATTCACCCTTGTGACCAACGGAATTTCCAGGCCGATCAGGCCTCCGATCATCAGAGCAAGGAGGTAGATCAGCAAATCGGTGTAATCGGTATAGCCGGCCGCCGCGTAAGCCAGCATGGCGGAGACGGCACAGAGGGTGGAAAGCGCGAATTCCACCAGGATGAACGTCTCCAGGAGGTGACGGCGAAACAGCCGACTGATCCGGCTGCCAACCCCCATGGCAAAGAGCATCATCGACATCACCATCGTCCACTGGAAGATGGCGTTTCCGATGAGGTAGGTCGCCAGCGTGGACAGGACGAACTCGGCCACGATACCGGCACAGCCGGTGGCGAACAGGGCGATCTTTAAAACGGTTCCGAGATGTCTCGGATCAGACACACCAGTAGATGACAAACGATGCCGCGATATAGGAAAACGCCTCGATGTAGGCGGCCCCGACATTGGGGGTCTCCTGGGAGGCGATCTCGTCGGTGAGATGGACGGTCGGCAGCAGCACCTTGTCGGTAAGAAACCGGATCACCGGCAACAGAATCAGCCCCAACAGGGCGATGATCACATAAGGCAACAGGTCGGCCCGCCAGGATTGAAAATCCCGCTGAGCCGCCAAGCCCACCACCATGCCCATCCCGATCAGGGCCCCGGCAAAGCTCACCCCGGCGGCCACATTGTCCTTTTCGATCTCCGCGTGGAGATCATAGGGCACCACCGCTCGGTAAACCAGTGCGGCAATGGTGAGCATCACCTGCCCCAGGGCCCAGAAGGCGATGGCGGTCCAGATGCTCCCGCCCTCTCCGGCCACCGAGCCGTAGATGATCAATCCGGTGGCGACGCTCACCCCGAAGGAAACCGCTCCGGTTCCCGAATTCCGGTCCCGGATCAGCTCGTCGCTCATCCGAAACCGGCTCAGAATCACCCGGTCGCAGAGCACCCACGAGAGGTTGAGCATGATGATACTCAAGAGCCCGTAAATGCCCAGGTCGAAGAGGTCCGCCATGATCCCGCGGCTTGGCCCCACCAGAGCACCGCCGATGGCCAGCACCAGCCCCAGGTAGTACCCCGCCACCGCCAGGGCCACCGCCGGGTTGTCCTTTTCCACCAGCTCCAAGGTAAGGTTATATTCCCGATGGAGCAGATCGTGGATCAGCTTGCCAATGAAAAAGAGCACATAGAAGACCGCGATCAGGATGACGGCGGTCAGCAGTCTGTCAAGGATTTCCATATCCTATTTCCCCCTGCCCCCGGCCCGACTCCGGACAACGGTCTGGGTCCGGCCGATCCGTTTGTTGACCCGATCGGAAAACGATGCCGATTTAACCTGTTGTTTGGCCCGCTTTCGGGCGTAAAAATCGGGCTTCTTCTGTTTCGTAATCGTCCCGCTGGTACCGTACTCATGGGACCGCCCGAAAAAGGGAACCCTCTTGGACCGCGCCCGCTTGTAAGCGTCGTAATCCTTCCGATAGATCCGGCGGTCGATGTCGATATCGATCTCCCGGAGAAACGGAACTCCGGCAAAGACCCAGAACATCCCCCCGTCGTTGTTCCGACGCCACTGCCCGTATCGAGGGTTGCCCACATACTGATAAGCCGGCGGGACGGCCGCCTCGATGGGCTCACCATCCTGGCGACCGGCGATGACCATCCCCAGCAGGCTCTCATGGGATCGGTAGGTCTTACGGGGGACCTCCAGCCATTCAGTCACCGAGGCATCTCCGTTTCGGACCACCCGGTACCTATGATAATAGTGGTTGAAAAAGTTGCCCTCTTCTTTCATGTTTTCCAGGATGACCGAATAATCCCGGCTGCCCCGGAGGGACTGGAGAATCCGCTGAAGGGGGGGATCTCCACCGCCACAGCCGGAGAACAGCAGGGCCGCCAAAAGCGGCATCCAAAGGATCTTCCGCCAGCGGAGCCGCGGAGTGGGAATGAGGGGAGTCATAGTGAATCCTGTATCAGGGTCATGTCATTGAGGCACCATCCAATTACTGATTCCTCTTCAATATCAGATTATCCACGGCGGGGTCAACACGAAATCGGCGGGCCTTGACTTTCGGGCACCGCCTGTCTATATGAAGCGGCGACCGCTAAACATTGGCCCGCATACACCGACTCACGAGGAGCCCATGACCGAAACCGCCCACATTCAGGACATCGCCGAATCCCTCAGCCTGCCCGCCA